>JBDLJU010000001.1:0-72075 GCA_039714215.1 Chloroflexota bacterium
CTGGGACAGCGACCTTTTCAAAAGTTTTAGGATGCGAAAGGAAGATCCTGCAGGATCAAATCTACCTGAAAAATGCTGGGATTGCCCGGAATTCTCTGTGTGTGGAGGAGGCTGCCGCATTGAGAGGGAAGCTCAGTCCGGCACTCGGGTCACTGAGCTGGCTGGTGGCGGCTGTATCGGCTGTACAGGGTTCTCTAGTGAACACATCCCAGGAAAAGGGGTATCTGAGCACATTCATCTTTATCAGGCTGAGGAAGGGGCTTATATTCCCTTAGAGAGCCAGATCAATCGCACTCGACGGTCAACAGGTGCAGTTCAGGTCCAGGGAACTAGAAAGACGGAGAAGGAAGTTTAGCGTGAATATGGAATTTCTTTTTCTCATTGGGGGTTTTATATTTATTGCTCTGATCTGGAAGCGATTGTTCAATCTCGGCGGGAAAATATTTCTCGGTATTTTTTTACTCTTGTTCATGCTTTCAACGATGAGATCAATTTATTATGGGTTGAGTTTGCTCTTTATATTAGCGATTTTCGCTGTTTATTTTTTAATTTATTACAAAAACAAATCTGTCAAGTACCTCCCGGCTGTAGCAACCTTTGAAACCAGTGAAATTCTTCGCGGTCTTACTCCAGTGGAGGCTGCCTACTTCCTTCAGCTGTCAATTAATGAAATATTTATTATTGCTCTTCTTGATCTGCTTGATAAGGAAATCGTGCTATTTTCATCAATCCCGCCAAAAAGCTATATCCAGCTCGCAGATGATTATCGAGTTACTAACAATATCATTTCCCCGGACAACAAACGTGAATACCGCAATAATGCCGCGAGACGCAATAAGAAAATCATTCACCAGTACGATGATATCATCCTTGAGATGATCTCAAGCAGAAATCAGATGAGTATTTCAGATTTCGATGTGGATTTATGGTACCGGATTTTCATTCAATCTATGGAAAAATTAGAAGGCGTATATCAGCCAGTACTCACCAAAGCTTATGCAGCCAAGATTGCGAACAAATATACTTCTTCTCATTCTGCATTTAATAAAGGAAAGGTCAATATATCCGGTTGGTACGCAGCGAGCATTCTGATCGGGGAGACTGAAGGCGAGATAAACCATCGCCCAGCCTGGTTAGCGCCGGACGATGGTTTCTCTTCTTTTGTCTTGACTATTCTTGATGCCTTATAGAACTAATCGTGCCCCGAAGCCTTGGCCCAGATTGACTCCCATTGATCATTTAAGAAATTTCCCAGCAGATGATTAATTCCCTGCCCTGGCAGCACATCTCCATCTGGTTCAACATACAACCAGGCTCTGCCTGCACCCTGGAATGTTTCTTCCTTATCATCATCTAGTTCGAGTTCAAGCGCAACCGGGTTCAAATTTGAGTATGGGACCGGGATATCCCAGATAAGCTCAATATCTTGTTCATCGACGTGCTCTCGGACCTCTTCAAGTTGAGAGGTTAAAGCAGGATCATTCGTGCTCAAGGATATTGCAGAAACTCCTGCTTGAGCAAGCTTGTCTACCAGTTCAAAAGCAGCAGCATGGTTATTTGAAGTAATCGTCAAGTGCACGCAGACAAAAATGTCATCGTCCAGGGTCTCTTTCCAATAAGAAAAACTTGCCAAAGAATCCCAGCTTGCATCGTGATCCGGTTCCAGGAGGATCATTACATGGTCCAATCCAGCCTCCAGCACAGCCTGTAAATATTTGGTGTCCCCAAGTTTGATCCCATTGGTAAGGAGGCCGGTAACCTGGCCAAGCGATTCTGCGTAGGCAATTAGTTCAACCAAATCTTCCCGCAGAGTGGGTTCGCCCCCGGTAAAAATCAGGTGGGGAATTCCTGCGGCCCAAGAACGGTCGATAATTGACTTCCATTCCTCGGTAGAAAGCTCACGATCGACTCTTTTAATTGGCGCAGCATCTTGCGACGCGCCTTCAGGAAGGCGGTAGGTCAAAGCGCAGTCGAGCCGGTAAGGAGCAGAGGTCTGCCTGCTGTAAGGCGCCTGGCGCTCAAATTCAAGATAAGAAACTGGTTCAAGGTCAATGGTATGGATAAGCAAATCGATCTGCTTGGAGAAAGAGGTGAAATCGTTAATAACTTCTTCCCTTTTTGTCCTGTAACGTCGTTTTACACTTGAAATTACTTCCTTTTCTGGAGTTTGGTTGACAATATGGTAGGCATACTCAGCCGCTGTTTGGTTAAGGTGCAGCACAGTAGAGGCATTGATCACCAGCAATCCATTGCCATCTGGCTCAATCCGAAGGTGAAGGCGATAGTTATCTGGGTTATCGGGAGGGGCTTGATAGTGGTAGATACCAGGTGATAAAGGTTTGATCGGGGCGAACATTTTTGAAATAAAGTTATCAGGTTTGTTCATTATCGACCTCCTCCAGCGCATGCACATGCGCATCCGGCACAGGCACAGGCGCAGGCACAAGAACTTCCACCTCCGCTGCTTCTCCCGCTGCTGTATGATGACTTAGAAGGCTTCGGCAGCGGGTTTGTCTTTTTGGTGACCCCGCTGGTGAAATCATTGACATTCCCGACCACGCTGGATGCGAAAGTTTCAACCCCGGTAACCACAGAAGCTGCAAAATCTGAGCCTGGTAATTGAGGCATGCGGGTACCGCCTGGCGTTGGTCGTGACGTTGGAGCGCTGACCGGTTTGGGGCCAGATGTCCTCGAAGCCGGGGAGGGGGAGTAGCTTCCCCACCAGGTGGGAAGGAATACAGGCGTATCTTGGAAAGTTCGGCGGGTGCGATCATCGTAATTGTCGTCCAGCATCGTCCATTCCATCACCTTCTCGTACATTTCGCTCTTCACCTGTGGTGTATCGCTGGCTTCCACCTGAGACCAGGCTTTCTTAATAATTTTTTCATAATATCGTCTGGTCTCTTTCTGACTAAAACCCTTCATAGATTTAGTTACGCTCTTGACCAATTGAACCATCATGGCTTGTAAAGTTTTAGAACGTTTCGCTTTGGCGGTTTCTTTCATACCCGCCAAGAAATCAAGTTCGTAGCCACGCAATCCTTCTGGTTTTGGTTTGATGATTTCCAACTCAAGAGGATCTCGTTTTGTGACTTTTGCCGCTCCTTTTTTAACGACAGCAAACAAGACCATCGTCATGATCTTTTCCATTGGCTGTTCCAGTAGAATTGCGGCCTGGATTGATGTTAGACCTCGTTTGATTCCGTGGCCTTCCATAGCCAATTTTGGTGGTAAATATTTCAGTTTTCGTTTATTGGAACTCCGGATGGAGATTACTGGGATGGCAATAAAAAGACTCAAAAATCCTGTTACACATAAGCCGGCAAACACATCATCTGGATCAATACCGATGTTTTCCCAGAATGTTGGCTTGATGATCGTGTTCGATGGAACTGATTCGGCAGGAAAGGAAGCCCCAAACAAATATTGCGTGTAGCCATTTGCATTTAAATTTCTCCATTCATAAACAATCCTTCCCTGATCATCAAAATACGAAACTGGTTCCTCTTCTGGCCATCCTCTTGGCGATTTATGCCAACGTGGGACATCAGGAGAAAGACCTGGCGGCAAGTGAAAAATTACGGTTAAATCTGTTGAACCGTTGACATACTCTGATCCAAACCAGGTCGGCGAGAAAACTGCACTGGCATACCCATCGTCATCGCTGTCAAAATAGAGCACATCAGTAATCCCGTCAATCTCAAAATATACTGTACCAGTTTGTCCCGGTGGAATTGCCATCGAACCCAAACCAAGCTCAATGCCATGCTCTACATAGGCAGAGCGGGTGATGTGGTAGATTTCGGTGCCGTTGACTTCCGCATAAGTAAGTCCAGAACTAAAATTCTCATTCGGCATTCCCACATCCACATAATCGATCGGATCGGCATAGCTTTCATTCGAAAAAACAAATTCATATTGTAAAGAGAGCGTACCGTCACTTTCCCAGTAAGCATGCACAGTTTGGCGATCAAGACGAAACGCATAGGTCTGCGCAAGAACTGGAACAGCTAAAGAAAATAACAAAATAAACGCAAAAATGATACTGAGAACACGTTGCTTTTTTTTGGTATTCATTGAATTCCCTTCAATTATAAAATTACTACCATTTTGGTTCTTCGCTGAGCTGGTATGCAGCCCCACAGTATGGGCAATCAACCATTGGCGAGCCTGCAACCATTTTTACATTGTCCATTGAAAGTTGTGCACCGCAATCCTGACATTTAAAGCGTTCCATGCTGACATCTGCAGGCAGGTCAACTTTTAAGGTAGGACTGTATTTAATTTCCTGGTCCCCAGGTTTTTTTCTACCCAGCAGGAAAATAATTCCAAAACCAATCAGTACAGAAATTCCACCACCAACGATCCATCCTGGGTTACCGTCAGGGCTGAAAGCACCCCAAACGAAAAGTACACCAAAAAATATCACAATTGCAGAAAAAATATAACCAATTACTTTGCCAGCATTCATCTTCACCTCCAGAGATACTCCTAGTTTAGCGGAAAATTTATTAAACTACAAATGATTGCTCCGAAAGTTTATCAACAGAAATTTTAATCAGGCATTTAGTTACTCGTGATATAATTTTTTCTAACGAGCTAACCTCAAATTAATTGCAAGGAGAAATTATCAAATGTCCATCACCACAAGTGAATATAAGCGATGTAATTTGGTTAAAATGACTGGGCGAATCGATAGCTCAACAGGCGATGCCCTGATGAAAACCTTCAAAGACCTACAAGAACAAGGTCATTTCAAACTTGTTTTTGACATGTCCGAGATTGATTTTATGTCCAGTAAGGGGTGGTGGGTCCTGATAGAAACGCAGAAAGGTTCCAAGCGATACAACCGCGGCGAGGTCCTCCTGGCGAATGTACCAGATAAAATCCTCACTTCTCTAGATTTGGTTGGGATGAGCCATTATTTCCAGGTTTTTGACGATGTTGTCAGCGCAGTCGGATTCTTCTAAAACAAATGATCTCAAAGACCTTTCCCGGGGATTTTTCAAGCCTGGGACCGATCAGTGATTTCATAGCAAATGCAGCAAAGCAGGCTGGACTGGATGAAAACTCGATATACTCCGTCCAGCTTGCTGTAGATGAAGCATGTACCAACATCATTGAGCATGCATATGGCGGGGAAGGTAATGGAGAAATTGTCTGTCGATGCGATTCAAATAGTGAAAGTTTCAGAATTGAGCTTCGTGATCAAGGCAAACAGTTTAACCCCGATACGATTCCCGTTCCTGAGGTGGGAGCTCCGCTTGAAAGTCTTGGAAACCGGGGAGCAGGGCTCTTCCTGATGAAAAAATTGATGGATCAGGTCGAATTTGACTTTTCTAAATCAAATGAAACAATCCTTCGTATGACCAAAAAAAAGTGAGGCTTTCGCCTCACTTTTTACTTTTTTTAGAGTTTTTCTCTTCGGATTTTTCTTTCTCCAAGATCATCAAAGTAATATCATCATACTGAGGAGCCCCCTGGGCGTGTTCTTTGACCGCCTCAAGGATCTTGACCTGCAAATCGAAAGCAGGTTGATGGCGGTTCAGGATGACTGTTTCAACCAAATGATGATCATCGAATAATTCCCCTTCATTGTTCTGGGCCTCAGTTATCCCATCCGTATAAAGAATCAATTTATCCCCAGGTGAGAATTGCAAAGTGCGCCTTTCCCAGGAGGAGTCCTCCTCGATGCCGATCGGCATGCCAGTGCGGACGAGTGCAACAGGGACTGATTCAGGGTCAGTGCCAATCAAGATCGGAGGATTGTGGCCCGCGTTGCAATAAATCAAGGTGTTCTTGGTTGGATCTAAGACCCCATAAAAGGTTGTGATAAAGAGGTTGGCCCGTGCATCTGCAAGGATGCGCTCGTTAGCCTCGCTAAGCACAAGGTCGGGACGGGATTGATATTCCAAGGCGTAGGTGCGGATCAGGGTACGGCAAAGCGCCATATACAACGCTGCCCCAAGCCCTTTATCAGCTACATCAGCGATTACAATCCCCAACCGACCGCGGGACAGGGGGATCAAGTCAAAGAAGTCTCCAGACAGACCGCCAGCTGGTTCGAGAGAAACTGCGAGCTGCCAACCGGGAATGTTTGGAAACTGGTTAGGTAAGAAGCTGGCCTGGATTTGGCCGGCAATCTTGATTTCCTGGCTCACCTTTTCGAGCGCAATCGAACGGGCGTATTCCTCCGCCTGATGAATTGCTGAGGAAATTTGGTCACGCAGAGAATGCAGGGCAGGGAACAGCCGCTGCAGCGCTTCAGTACTCCACGGTTGGGCCAGCTGATGAAGTTCCATGAAGATTCCGCCGATAATTTCCTTACCTTCCTGAGCTAAAATCGGTGAATACACTACTGGGCGATGCGGCTTATGTTCCTCCTCCCAAGGAATTGGTTCTAAAGCAGTAAATGCCCGCGTATTCGGGCACCCTTGAGCCCACTCCCAGATTTTAGTGATTTCGATGGGCCATTCGTCTTGCGGAGATTTAAATAGAATTTGACCTGGGATCATCCAGACCACGATGTTTCCTGAAGGAAACATATTCGGAATATGCTCCCCAAGAATTTCTGGTAATATGGATACATCTGGGGGGGCGGTCAAAATTGCTCGACCAAGAGATTCCAATTTCTCTAACTGCCTGGTTTGCTGCCGATTGCTTTCGGAGGTCATACTGAACTGTCTGGCGAGATATGCAACAATGATTAATCCCAGCACGAGGAAAATAAAAGTAGAAACCCCATTCTCAGAGTACAACCCAGCAGCAAGGATTGCGAAAGGATGGGCGAATGTTGGCAGAGCGAGCGAAAGGAAGAAGAATTGAACAATCGGTTGAATTTTTTCTGACCTGGTAAGTTTTTTTTGCGTATAAACTGCAAACAAAAAATATGGTAACCAGATCAGGATCAGTACTATAAAATTAACAATAATTCCTGCAAAACCAGCGATGATGTTATGCGCGCCAAGATCCTGGATTGGATAAATTCCACCAAGTAATTCAAATACCCTTAAACCTGCGAGATAGGGCAGGGTAAAACCTGCGATTGATAGAGAAAAATACCTCAAATTATTTAGCTTCGCAGCCTTACTGATGTCTTGGAACCAGCCAGAAAAGAATTGAATGCCAAGCAGAACGATCATGATCCATAGGCTGGTTGGTCCAAAAATAAATGCCGCAGTCCAGACCGCCATACTATTGAATGACCCATCCGAACTTCCGTAACGATCCTCTCTAAATTCTATGATCATGAAAAAATTTAAATAAGTGAAGAGAATAATTATTCCAGCAAGCAGCAGAAGCATCGTCCAATGTTGTCTGAATATTGAAAAATCGCTTTCTCTCACCAACCAAAAAAATCCCAAGAGATAGGCAAGTGTTGAATAGCCAGTCGTCAGGATATCACCAACAATTACCAACTGCCGCGCAAGCGCGAAACTGGCAATATCAGGCCAAAATACTTTAGCAATCCGAAGAAGTGTCTTGTTCAAAAATCTGCACCTTAATTTCTTTTGTTCTTAAGCAATCCTCACAAAGTCCTATCACCTTCGTGATCCAGGTGATCTCCATTTTTTCGAGACTCTCTTATTTTATCCGAAAAAATGGATCTGCGGATGAGAGACCTAGTGCCTTCAAAGAAAATACTACTTCAATGGCGACTAAGATGCGCGATGACGCGCGTCCAAGGGAGGTTCCTAAATAGTGTATAATTGGTGGCTCATAAATAATAATAAGAGGAAATGAAATGTTCAGATTTAAAAAATCGAAGAAAAATATCTTTTTAAAGTTGCTCGATGACCAGGCAACCTTGACTTACGAGGGTTTGAATATTTTGGTTGCTTACATGGAAAAACACACAAAGGAGCTCGCCCGAGAGCTGACCATCAAGGAAAAAGAAGCCGATGAAGTCAGAAGGATCTTAATTGATGAGCTGAACAAGACCTTCGTAACCCCCTTCGACCGCGAGGATATTTTCTCCCTATCGCGAGCAATTGATGATGTCCTGGATTACGCATACACTACAGTCGATGAGATGGATGTATTGGATGTCGAGCCGACCAGTTTTATGCTGCGAATTGCCTCGCTGCTGCGGGATTCTGCCTATGAAATTCAGCTGGGCGTTAAGCGCCTGGAAGGACATACTGGGGTTGCAATTGAGCACGCCCAACGTGCTAAAGCCCTCGAGAATCGAGTTGAATCTGTTTACCGCGAAGCGATTGCAGATCTTTTCTCGGGACCTGAAGATGTCCATCACATTGTAGAAATGCTAAAAATGCGAGAAGTCTACCGCCATCTGAGCAATGCTGCTGACCGGGGTGATGAAGCAGCAAATTTGGTCGCCGATATCGTCGTTAAAATGGCTTAACTCGCACGTGTCAGCGTAATTAAATATTTTTGTTGGCACCGCTCTCTTCTTTGATTTCTAAGTTAGAGATTAAATCGATAATAAATCACATCCCCATCCTGAACGACGTATTCTCGCCCCTCTGAACGCAGCTGGCCAATGCTCTTTAATGCAGTCCAACTACCGTGTTCTTCAAAATTTTCAAAGGTTGCTACATCAGCTTTGATAAATCCACGTTCAAAATCGGTATGGATTTGTCCAGCCGCCTGAGGCGCAGACCACCCATCGGGAATTGTCCAGGCACGCACCTCGTCCTCATTAAAACTAAAATAACTGATCAGTCCAAGCATTTGATAACTTTTCCGGAGAATCTTATCCAATCCGCGTTGTTTAATTCCAGAAATTTCTAAATATTCATTCCGCTCCTCTGGGGAAAAATCTATGATGTCCTCTTCAAGCCTGGCACAAATCGTCAGGTACTCCACCTGCTTGTCAGAAGCATATTCTCTCAGCTCCGCTTCAAAGGAGGATTCGGAAACCAAGCCTTCTTCATCAACATTGCCAATAAATATCACCGGCTTGGCTGTCAGGAAGCGAAGCTCCTGGTTCAATTCCTGGAAAGCCGGATCGGTCCGGCCTTCAAATCCCCACAGCGGATTGCCCGCCGCAAGCACCTCCAGAAGTCGCCTGGCCATCTCCATTACAGGGATCAAATTTTTATCGCCCTTGACCTGGCGGCTGAGCTTTTCAATTCGTGCCTCAAGCTGCTGGTAATCCGCCAATGCCAATTCAGTATTAATAATCTCAATATCTTCAATAGGGGAGGGCAGAGCATTTATATGGACAACATTGGGGTCGTCAAAGCAGCGGACGACATGCAGTACTGCATCCACATCACGGATGTGACCTAGAAATTGATTTCCTAAACCTTCACCCTGGCTGGCGCCTTTCACCAAGCCAGCGACGTCGACAAATTGAATCGTGGCATGGATTTTCCGCCCAACGTTTACTAAGGAAGCCAGCTTTTCAAGCCGGCTGTCTGGTACAGGGACAATTGATTTATTCGGTTCGATTGTACAAAAGGGGTAATTTGCAACCTGGGCAGCCTGTTCCTGCACCAAGGCATTAAAAATTGTTGATTTCCCAACATTTGGTAAACCGATGATTCCAATGCTTAAGCTCATCTAAGGTTCTCTCCAGGTTAACAGTTGATTTGCTTCTAACCTATTTTAATCGAGAACGTGATCGGTATACAAGCCGTTCTAATGCCTAAAATGCCTGACCCCGGTAAATACCATCGCGATTCCCAGGTCATCAGCTGCCTGGATTGAGGCGTCATCTCGAATCGAACCCCCCGGTTGAATAATTGCAGTGATGCCGTACTCTGCAGCGGCATGCACTGCATCTGGGAAGGGGAAGAAGGCATCGGACGCCATTACTGCTCCCTTGGAGAGTTCCCCCGCCCGCTGCGCTGCGATATGCACGCAGTCAATCCGGTTCGGCTGCCCCCCGCCAATCCCAACAGTGGCCTCACCTTGAACAAACACAATCGCATTCGATTTCACATGCTGGCAGGCTTTCCAGGCAAATTCCAATGCTTTCATTTCATCTGGGGTTGGTTCCCGTTTTGTGGGAACTTCTCTGCAGGTGCCCTCAGGATCGCCGGCATCAAAACTCTGCTGTAATACTCCGCCGGCAACTGAGCGCAATTCTGGTTTTAAATCGACAGCAGTATTCGTCATCTTTATTAATCGCAGGTTGGATTTTGACTGCAAACTCTCCAGCGCTTCCACAGTGAACTCGGGAGCAATGATGCATTCAACAAATAATTCACCTAGCTGATCTGCAACATGAAAATCAAAAACCTGGTTGGTGGCAATCACACCCCCAAAAGCTGACACTGGATCAGAAGCCAGCGCCATCGGGTACGCCTCAGCCAAAGAATCGGCAGAAGCTATCCCACAAGGGGAAAGATGTTTGACAATGCAGACCGTTGGGCGTTTAAAGCTGATTGCCGCCCTCCAGGCTGAATCCAGGTCCAGTAAGTTATTGTATGAAACCGGTTTTCCGTGCAGCTGCTCACCACCGAGAGGTCCTGATTCTGGCTGGTAGCCAAAGAACTGCGCAGTTTGGTGAGGGTTCTCGCCATAGCGTAAAGTCTGGCTCGGATACAAAGATAATCTTTTCGACGAATTCACAGTCAAATAGGTGAAAATTGCATCATCATACTCTGATGTATGCGCAAAAGCCTTTTTCGCCAGGCTTAAACGCTTCTCTTCATTAGATGACTCGTTAGTTTTGATATCATCAACCACTTCTGAATAATCTTCTGGTGAGACGACCACAGTCACCCGTTTAAAGTTCTTTGCAGCAGCACGGATCAATGCCACTCCGCCAATATCAATGTTCTCTACCGCCTCTTCGATAGTCACATTTGGATTTTCAACGGTCGCTTGAAATGGATATAGATTTACTGCCACCAGGTCGATCAAATCGGCGTCAATCATCTCCAGATCTGCCTTGTCCGCAGTCGATTCCCTCGCCAAAATTCCTCCATGCACTGCAGGATGGAGGGTTTTAACTCGTCCACCCAATATTTCTGGAGAGCGGGTATAGGTCGCCACTTCAGTTACAGCAATGCCTGCCTGACGGACAGCCTCAGCGGTACCACCACTGGCTAGAAAATTCCATCCCAGCTCAGCCAGCGGCTTAACCAATTCTTCAATTAACCCAGTTTTATCTGATACTGACAACAAGGCGGTGGGCATTTTTTATCTCCTTCTCATTGATCACTGACTGAATCGCGGATACCAACAAACGGTGCTCAACCTGATGAATCCGTTTTTCTAAATCATCTTGAGAATCGCTCGAAAAGATAGGGACTAATTCGGTGGCAATCACCGGGCCATCATCAACACCTTCATCAGGTACATAGTGGATCATTACACCAGTGTGGGAAATTTTTCCAGCCTGGAAAGCTGAGTAAGCCTCAGCAATCCCATGTGCCCCCGGGAAAGTACCGGGAAGGGCAGGGTGCAAATTGATTACCTGCCCCGGGAAGTGTTCTAAGAAAGCCATTGATAAGATTCGCATCCATCCAGCCAGGATCACCAAATCTGGTGAATGTTGTTTAACAATTTCTGCTAATTCAGCATCGTAATCTGCACGGGGTTGACTTTTTTTTGATAAATGGACCGCTGCAGGGACACCAGCATTGCGCGCCCTTTCCAATCCGAAAGCAGACGGATTATTGCTGACAACCGCAGCTACATTGGCAGCCAAGCGGCCCTCGGCAGACGCCTTGAGGATCGCCCCCAAATTAGAGCCGCTCCCAGAAATCAGTACAACCAGCCGGGTGAGGTTAGACAAGTTTAACTCCAGGGATCCCAGTGACCTGGCCTATGATCCAGGTTTCCTCGGTGATAGAGGATTGCAGAGCCTCCACCTGGTCCTTGTCAACAATTACCACCATCCCAATACCCATATTGAACACACGGTACATTTCAGGTTTATCAATATTTCCCACTGACTGAATTAGCTTAAATATCTCTGGCACTTCCCACGAACGCATATCCAAATTAATGCCATATCCAGCCGGCAGCACTCTAGGGATGTTATCAATATGCCCGCCACCAGTGATATGCGCCAACGCCTTCACGGGATTATGAGGTTTAGTGAGCAGTGGTTGCAGTAACCCCAGATACGATCGATGCGGGGTAAGCAATGCCTCAAGAATAGTTAGCCCTGAATTTTTCAACCGGTTGTTGACCGGATATCCCTCAAAGATAGAACGGATCAAGCTGAAACCGTTGGTATGCGGTCCGTCAGAAGCAATCCCAACCAGCAAGTCACCAGCTTCAATCCCTGACCGGGGAAGGATTTTACCTTTTTCGACAACACCAACGATCGTACCAGCGAGATCAAATTGATCCTGACGGTATACCCCAGGCATTTCGGCAGTTTCTCCACCCAGGAGTGCAATCCCAGCTGACCGGCAGGCTGCTGAAATCCCAGTTACAATTTCTGCCAGATGTTCTGAGACCAATTTGCTTGAGGCGTAATAATCCAGAAAGAAGAGGGGGAAGGCCCCCTGGACAAGAATATCATTGATACAGTGATTGACGATGTCATGTCCAATGGATTGGTAGCTCCCAGCTTTGCTGGCAAGAATTACCTTCGTCCCAACACCATCGGTGGAAGCGACCAATACCGGGTTCGACAATGTGCTCAAACTAGAGATATCAAACAACCCACCGAATGAGCCTACTTCTGATAAAACCCTGGAATTATAAGTGCTTGAAACGGACTTTTTGATCAGATCCGCTGCGCGATTACCTTCATCAATCGAAACCCCAGAAGAAGCATAATTCGATGGTGTTTTGGCAATATCCGTGCGGTACTGCATGCCTGGGAATTTTATCTTTTCAAGCTGCCCGTTGGCATTCCTGGCAGCATCATTCAGTTCAGATCCCAGAGCGGTAATACCTAAAACACGGCCGCCGTTGGTCACTACCTGCTTGTTTCCAAAGGCGGTACCTGCATGAAACGCCCATCCATCGGAAACCAACTCCAACCCGGTTATCGGATCCCCTTTGCGATATTCTTCGGGATATCCTTCAGAAGCCAGCACAACACACACAGCATATTTTTCATTCCAGCCAACCGAGTCCTTGATCTGGTCAAGCTCACCAGCTTCGCATGCGAGTAGAATCTCCACCAGGTCGCCATTTAATAAGGGCAAGATTACCTGGGTTTCCGGGTCGCCAAAGCGGCAGTTGTATTCAAGCAGCCTGGGACCTTCTTCAGTCATGATGACCCCCGCATAAAGCACACCTGAGTAGGGAGTGCCTTCCGAAGCCATTCCACGCAATGCAGGAGCTATGAAAGCCTCAGTCAGGTCGGCAGCCATTTCCGGTGGGCAATAAGGACTTGGGGCGAAAACACCCATCCCACCGGTATTCGGACCCTGGTCATTGTCCAGCAGCCTCTTGTGATCCTGCGCTGGCGGCATGCTTAGCAATTTTTTACCGTCAGTAAAAGCTAATAAGGAAACTTCTCGGCCAAACAAACGTTCTTCAATAACCACTTGGGTTCCTGCATCCCCGAATTTGTTTTTATTGAAGATCAAATCCAATACGGCGACAGCCTGATCGTGATCCTCCGGTAAAAATACGCCTTTCCCCGCGGCTAAACCTGATACCTTGATCACATACTGATAGCTGACAGTTTGAATATACTCTAGAGCCGAGGAATGATCATCAACGACTACAAATTGCGCAGTTGGTATTTCATGGCGCTGCATAAATACTTTCGAAAACACTTTAGATGATTCAAGTTGAGCGGCTGCCTGGGATGGACCAAACACCAAATAGCCATTTTTCCTCAACTCGTCAGAGACTCCTGCAGCTAATGGAGATTCTGGACCAATCACAACAAAGTCAATCTCATGCTTTTTTGCAGCGATAAGGATTTCTTCGGCATCATCCACATCACCGGGGATATTCATTCCAAAATCCGCAGTGCCCGGATTCCCTTGCATGCAGAACAGCTTCTTCAACCTTGGAGATTGGGAGAGCTTCCAAGCAAGCGCATGTTCTCTCCCGCCAGCCCCTAACAAGAGGATATTCACCTTAGCATTGTCCATCAGTATTTTTGCTACTTTCGAACTGGTATTTGGTATTCGATTGGTTCACTTCAAATGGATACGTACCGGTGAAACAAGCATTGCAGTATCCCTCAATGCTGTTGATCGCGGTCATCATTCCTTCAAGCGAGATGTAATTCAAGCTGTCAGCGCCTAGTAGTTCCTTGATCTCTTCAATACCAAAATTCGATGCGATCAATTCCTCTGGAGTAGACATATCGACCCCCATGAAACAGGGGGCAATGATCGGGGGGCAGGTAATGCAAAAGTGGACTTCCTTTGCGCCTGCCTCTCTGATTAGTTTGACAAGACGCTTTGCCGTGGTTCCCCTCACAATTGAATCATCAATTAAGATTACTCTCTGACCACTCAACACCTGGTCAATCGGGCTGTATTTCATATCCACACCTTTTTTACGGGAACTCTCGGATGGCTGAATAAAAGTGCGTCCGATGTATCGGTTTTTGAGCAGCCCAATATCATAGGGAATTTGACTTTCCACAGCATACCCCAAAGCAGCAGGAATAGATGAATCAGGGACGGGGACAACGACATCAGCTTCAATTGGAAATTCTTTGGCAACCTGTTCACCCAACCGTCGGCGGACCTGGTGGACAACCTTCCCGTCCCAGATACTGTCGGGCCGCGAAAAATAAATATGTTCAAATGTGCATTTCGCCTGTGGCTGCTTAACTGGCAGCGCTTGATTTACAATTAATGCCGAATTGTGTAAATCGATCACCTCACCAGGGTTGACTTCGCGGATCGAATGACAGCCAATCACCTGCAATGCGCCGGTTTCGGAAGCCACCGCATAACCACCCTGAGAGAGCGAGCCGATCGTCAGCGGACGCAAACCCCATGGATCCCGTGCTGCAAAGATGCCGTCTAGAGTGAGGATCACAATCGAGTAAGCGCCAATCCACTTTGGCATGCAGTTTGAGATTTTTTTGATAAATCCAGCACCTTTTGCGCGGGCCAACATTGCCAGCATCACTTCAGTATCCGTAGAGGAAACCAGCCCCATTCCCTGGTCTAGCAGCTCTTTGCGCAGTTCAGCAGCATTGACCAGGTTACCGTTGTGCGCCAAAGCCACAGGTCCATGCTTGGTATTGAACTGCATCGGTTGTACGTTTTCGAGCGAGGAGGAGCCGGTTGTGCTGTAACGAGTATGACCAATCGCCAGTTTTCCTTCCAGCTGAGAAATCACATCCTCGGAAAACACCTGATTTACTAAACCCTGTCCCTTGTGCAGCGCCATCCGTTCGCCATCAGATACAGCAATCCCTGCCGCTTCTTGACCGCGATGCTGCAAAGCAAACAGCCCAAAGAAAGTTTGCCGGGCAGCTTCATTTGGCATTCTAGATGAGATGCCAAAAACGCCGCACTCGTGTTGGGGTTTATCGGAATAATTATCCATTAAGTTTATTTACTAAAAGATCGGCGGAATCTAATTTCGCAGCATTGGTTTGCTGAAGTTCTTGCACCCGTCCTTTAATTACAGTGTCGCCGAGACCTAAGATCTTTGCGGCCGCCAGGGCTGCGTTTGCTGGATCGAGTACCAGCATCGGGCAAACCCCAGAAGGCATCCGCAGGGATGAAAAGATGTCGGCTCCGCCAAATGCATCACTGGGGGGCGGGCATGCAATTACCGGCCAGCTAACATTGGCATCCACCATTCCGCTGAGAGCATTGCTCCGTCCTGCTACGGTGATGAGCACCAGCCATTCCAAACTATTTTGATATTCCTGGATGATTTTTAGTAATTTCCCCGGGGTTTTATGGGCTGAGGCTACCCGAACTTCAGTACGAATTTCAAATTGGTTAAGCTGTGCGATAATAAGATCCACATGGGATTGATCTGAGGGAGAACCCATCAAGATCACCACCTTTGAATTGCTATCCATAATAATTCCTTTAATCTAAATAGTTACTCTTCTTTAAATTGGCAGTCAACCTTGGCGAAACTGGGGTTTCTCCTGGAAAGAAACCTTGTCCAGTCAATTTTTCATATAGGTCAATGTAACGATCCGAAACCTGATTCCAAAGACCCTTTGGCATCTCTGGGGGTTCTCCTTCACCGCGATAATCGAGTTTAGCATATTCGAGCCGTAAAAATTCCTTATCATAATTTTCAGGTTCATCAGCGGCTCCGAATCTCTCCTGGTAGCTGTTTGCCAGCCAGAAACGGGAGGAATCCGGTGTGTGGATTTCATCGATCAGCACGATGCTGCCATCAGGCAGCTTACCAAATTCATACTTGGTATCCACCAGGATCAATCCGGCCTGTAGAGCAACCTGCTGCCCATACTTAAACAATGCAAGCGCGGCCTTTTGTACCTGATCCCAGAGATGAGCATCAAGGTGTCCCTCTGTGACGACTTGATCAACAGTTAAGCGTTCATCATGCCCGCTGGGGCCGCCTTTTGTAGTAGGTGTAATCAAAGGGGAGGGGAGTTCCTGATTTTTTTTCAACCCTTCAGGAAGCTGATGTCCGTAAATATTCCTTTCGCCTAAATTATATCGATACCACAAAGCGGTTTTGGTCACCCCAGTGATATAGCCTCGAATGATTACTTCAATGGTCAGCGGATCGGCTTGTTTTACCACCATGGCGTTCTCATCTGGCAGATCAAGCATATGATTTGGGATGATCGACCTGGTTTGTTCCATCCACCAGGCAGTCAGCTGATTGAGAACCTGTCCTTTGTAAGGTACCGTTCCCAAAACTCGATCGAAAGCCGAAATCCGATCGGTTGTGACCAACAGTAAGCGGTCCTTGGTTATTCGGTAAATATCCCGGACTTTGCCAGAACTGATTGCCTCTAGTGATAGTGATGAACTGCTGAAATTGCTGCGGTTTGTTTCTGCCATTTGTTCCTCTGTAATCCTTAAATCATTGCCAGGCCATTTTTGAATAAAGAAAGACCTAAATATTTTCCTTTCTCATTTTTGTTCCTCGTCCAAGAGGGATTTTGATAAAACATAATATGGTCTTCTGGATGGGGCATCAACCCGAGTATATTCCCAGCTGGATTGGTGATCCCTGCAATCCCGCTGGGAGATCCATTCGGATTCTCTGGATAAACCATATCTGCGCTGGATCCGTCCGAATATGAGTATTTTAATGCAATTTGTGAGTCAGATAGCGTCAGATTATCTTCTAACAAAAACCGACCTTCTCCATGAGCCACCGGGCAAACTATTCGCTCAATTCCTTTCAACCAACCAGATGGGTTGTTCTGGTTGAGTGTGAGCGTCACCCAGCGACATTCAAATTTTGCAGATTGATTATACGTCAATGTAGCTCGGTGACCGTTCCCTGGAAGCAAATCTGCTTTGACCAGTGCCTGGAAACCATTACAAATCCCAACTACTGGCCTACCAGACTCTACAAACTGTTTGACAACTTCAGAAAACCGGGTCTGCAGTTCGATTGCCCAAAGCTGGCCAGCACCGAGTGCATCACCGTAAGAAAATCCACCCGGCAGAGCAAGCAGTCCAAAATCATCCCCCAGGCGATCAAGCTTCGCTAATTCAGATAAGGGGATTATCTCGGGTTTTCCGCCAGCCAGTTGAAAGGCAGCCGCCAAATCGCCATCCCGATTCGTACCAGGAGCATGAAGAATTAACACACGCTTTTCAGCTGCCATGTGAAGGGTCCTTTCCCGAACCGGTGAATGCCTGCAGGAGTTGATCAATTTCTAACTGTATTAGCGAATCAGAATCGTTTACGATCTCGAGGATTTTGTCATCGGAAACCAGTCCAATCAATCGGCAGGGCAGGGGGGTAAATAATTCTTCAAAAACGTTTTTGTTCTCCGAAGAAACCGTTACAAGCAAACATCCGTTGGTTTCTGCAAAACATGTCTGAATGCTAGATAGATCCACATTATTGAGGTTAACCCGGGCCCCTCTCCGCCCTGCGAGACACATCTCAGCAAGGGAAACTGCCAAACCGCCTTCGCTAAGATCATGTGCTGCGGTAACCAGGCCTTTAGCTATTGTTTTATAAAGGCAACGATAAACCTGTATGTTTTCTTCAGATAAATCGGGGGGTCTATATTTTTGGGTAAACTTCCCTTCAACAGCAATATCGATCCTAGCCAGGTGGCTGCCAACGAATGTCGGTCTCCAATCCCCAATCAAATAAATCAGATGACCAGCTTGCTTCACATCCATCGTAATTGTTTTTCGAATGTCTGGAACAATGCTGATGCTCGAAATTAACAAGGTTCCAGGAATGGCGTGATGCTTTCCATCCTGACCGATGTATTCATTATTTAGTGAATCTTTTCCTGAAATAAATGGCGTGCGATAAAGCAGAGCAGCATCACGACAGCCGCGGGCTGCCTCCACCAGCGAGCCGAGAATTTCAGGTCGATTGGGATTTCCCCAGCAGAAATTATCTAAAAGGGCAATCCGATCTGGGTCAGCTCCAACAGCTACCAGATTACGAACGGCCTCGTCAACCACGCTGAGCGCCATGTAATAGGGGTCAGACTCGCCGATGAGTGGATTGATCCCATTGGCCACTGCAAAACCCCGCCAACCAGCAGTATTTAGAGGCTTAATCACCGCTGCATCACTGGGACCATCCTGTTTTTCCCCTGAAAATGGCTTGACCACTGTCGAGCCGCGTACCTCGTGGTCGTACTGTCGAATTACTTTTTCTTTGGAAGCGATATTCGGATGTGACAGTAATTTTATAAGAAGCTCTGAATAATTGACTTGCTGCGGAGAAATATTTAGAGATGCGGGTAAGTAATTTTCATCTCTAAATATGGCACTCGCTTCCAATTTTTTATCTGGAATTCCATTATGCAGGAATCCATTTCTCAACTCAACCACGGGGGTACCTGCGATGGCGACCTTGAGTGAGCCGCTCTCCTCAAAGCTACCGATATCACTGAGCTCAATCCAATACCGGCTGCAAATTTCTTCCAGCTCATGAACCTTGTCTGCGGGGACCGCAAGCACCATTCGTTCTTGAGCTTCGCTTAACCAGATTTCCCAGGGCGCCAGGTTTTGATACTTAAGGGTAACATTCTCAAGATCCACATTTGCGCCCAACTTGCTGCTCATCTCTCCCACAGCGCTGGAGAGACCCCCGGCGCCGCAGTCCGTGATCGCATTGTAGAGCTTGTCATCCCGGGCAAGTTCAACCACTTCGATTAAACCCTTCTCGGTAATCGGGTCGCCAATTTGAACGGAAGCACCAGCCACTTCGCCGGTTTGAGCATCCATGGTGAGGCTGCTGAATGTCGCACCCCGAATACCATCCCTCCCTGTGCGTCCTCCGATCACAATGATCCGATCACCGGGTTGGGGAGAGGTCGGATGGGAATCAACCGGACCGATCCCTATACTCCCGCAGTAGACCAGGGGGTTAGCTGTATACCCAGGATGGTAATAGATTGCCCCATTGATCGTCGGAATCCCCAATTTGTTGCCATAGTCACCAACACCAGAGACCACCCCTGCCTGGATCCGCTTGGGATGGAGCACATTCTCTGGCAGGTCTCCCTCACCGCTCTCCTGGGGACCAAAACAAAGCACGTCCGTGTTTGCGATCGGCCGGTGAGAAACACCGAGCACATCACGCACGACACCACCGACACCGGTGTTTGCCCCACCAAAAGGCTCGATCGCAGATGGGTGGTTATGGGTCTCTACTTTGAAGGAGAGGTCAAACTGATCATCAAAAGCAATCACTCCAGCGTTGTCCACAAAAGCTGAACGCACCCAGGAAGCATCAATTTCCTCGGTAACTGAGCGCAGATATCGGTTTAAAATGCCGTCAATGATTACTCCTGAATCGAGCTTTATCTCAGCTTTAAAGGTCTTGTGTACGCAGTGCTCCGACCAGGTTTGGGCCAAAGTTTCAAGTTCAGCATCAGTTGGATCCCGTTCAATCCCAATGAAATAATCTCGGATGGCGATCATTTCTGTGAGATCGAGAGCCAATCGTCGTTCCTCAGATATCTTTAGTAATCTGGTTTCGTTCGCTGTAAGCAGGGAGATTGTTTCAATCACAGGAAGCTCATTACTCGTAGTGTTGATGAACTCCGGATATATTTTTTGGTACGAAAAACGTTGAATTGTGCTGTTTACCAACAATTTTGAGGCAATTTGCTCAATTTCTAGCGGATTCATCACCGGATCGAACTGATACCGCATTCCAGTTGCTGCACCAAGAATATTTGAAATGCCCATGCGCCGGGCTGCTTCTAATAGCTCCTGGGCAGTGTTGTCAGTCACACCAGGACGGAAAGCGACTTCAACAGAATTTTCATTGTTTGAGGGATTGTTATTTTTTACAACCCTGTGTTTGACCTGCTCTATGGCGTAGCTTTCAGTCACAGGGTCGATAATAAGCTTCTCTGTTAGTCTTTTCACCGTCGGAAGATCCAAATCTCCTTTAAGGAAATAGATATTTTGAATTTCTGGGAGCTGGTATCCCCCAATCCCGATCACTTCGAGTTGGGTCTGGAGCTGGCGTTCCCGCTGTCTGAGGTTCGACGAAATCTCGATTCGAAAAACCTTTCTTGAATCCTCGCAATGATGTCTAGACAACATAGATGAGATTATATATCTAAATGAAAGTTAATGCCAGCACATGGTTAAGATATTTTTCACAAAATCGACTTGAAATTTATTAAGCATATTTATTAATTCGATGCTAGGATATCAATTCGAGGAGGTTCTATCAAAACTATGACAAATAGATTGCTTCCGAGTTCAGAAATAAATAGTTGCTCCACATTTTAAGTTAACAAAAACTTCACGTTTTTGTTATTTTTTTATTCACTACCCGATCAAGGAGGATTAAGAAACATGTTTTCTAGCAAAAAGATTATCCGAATATTACTAATTTCTTTACTCCTAATGATGCTATTTTCCAGCACTGCTTCAGCCGCAAAAAAAGTCTCGATTAAAAACCCAAGCGAAGGTGCTGAGGTCAGCGGCCTTGTAACCATTTCTGGTACCGGTTCTGGGGCAGATACCGAGGTCTCTATTGACGGCGGTGCCTGGCAGGCCACCAGTGGCGGAAAAGACTGGAGCTATGATTGGGACACCACTCTCGAAACGGATGAATCCCACACGATCACTGTGCAATATACAGATGGCTCTAGTTCCGACAGCATCACTGTTGCGGTCAACAACGGCGGAAGCAGCGGTCCACGAGCTCCGGTTGTCGGCGAGGTGTTAATCAACGAATTTGTCGCAGCCGCTGGTTCCGTCGAAACCAGTGAATGGATTGAGATTTTCAACACCACCAGCGAGAGCTTGACCATCGGGGGAATGTTTATTGATGATATTGATGCTGGTGGTGGGGTACCGAAGGAGATCCCTGCCGATACCGTCATTGAAGCCAACAGCTATTACGTGATGAGCTTCGACCTGTTCTTCAACAATACCGGGGACGATGCCCGTTTATTGGGTACCGACAGCAGCACAGTTTTCGATGCGTATACCTATTCATCCGCAACCAGCGACATGAGCTGGTGCCGCAAGCCGGATGGTGACGACTGGGCAGTCATCGAATGCAGTCCAACACAGGGAACCACCAACGATCCACCGCTTCCTCCTGGAACATGGACCCCAGGCACCCTCGAAATTCATGTGCTAAACGTAGGGCAGGGCGAATCACAACTGATCATCAGCCCAACTGGGGAAACTCTTCTGATTGACGTTTTCGAAGCCAGCTGGAACACCAACGCAGGTGCTACCTGGGTGGCCAGCGAAATCCGCAGGATCACAGGCAGCAGCCATGTCGATTACATCATGGCAAGCCACTGGCATCTTGACCATATGGGATATGCTGGCTATGGTGGGATCTGGTCCTTGCTGGAAGAGCAGGGGATTACCACAGATGCAATCATCGATCGAGATGGCGGGGTATGGGATGATGCCAACCAGGACAATATTTGTGATCCAGACCTTGAAATTGTCTGGCACAACGCCGGAACCACCTCAGGAACCGGACGAAATTGGGCCTGCTGGGTCACCGATCCTAACACCCTTGGAGGACAGGTGCGGGAATTAGCCCAACTTGGCTCTTCCACACAGATTGATCTCGGCATCGCCAATGGGGTCACCGTAAAGATCGTGCAGGTTGATGCAGATGGCGTGATGATGGCAGACGGGATTACCCCGGTGCAAGGCGACCACACCGCTGATAGTCTGCCCCCATCAGAAAATGATTACTCAATCACCGTGTGGATCAACTGGGGCAAATTTGACTTTGTTTCTGGTGGAGACACAGACGGCGAGTACGCAACCAGTTCCTACGGCTATGTTTACAACGATGTTGAAAGTGTTGTAGCCGGTTTGATTGACCAGGAAGTTGAAGCGATATGGGTAAATCATCATGGTTCTGAGCACTCAACCAATCAGACTTATGTGGACACGCTTGATCCCAGCGTAGCAATATACGGGGTCGGCAGCACCAATTCGTATGGCCATCCCGACCAGGCCGTGATTGATCGTTTGTACAACAACGGGACCAAGCAGTACTTCACCCAGATCGGTGACCCGGATCGCGATTATTATGACTCGGTGATCGTTGATGGCAATGTGGTCATCCAGGTAACTGACAGCATTAACTATACGGTTGATGGGGATGCATATGAAGCCACCGACCCAAGTACCGGTCCTGCTGATCCGCGTACACCGGAAATTGGTGAAGTTGTCCTGAATGAATTCCTCGCTGCGCCGCAAACCTTGTTCTCTGTCGAGTGGATTGAGCTTTTTAACACTACCGGAGATCGCCTCGACATCGGCGGTATGTGGCTGGATGATTTGATCGGCGCTGGCAGTTCACCTCAGCAAATACCAGCAGGAACAATCCTTGAACCTGGCAGCTATTACGTTTACGAGCTCTCCAGCTATCTGAATAATACCGGTGACGATGTTCACCTATTAGGTACAGACGGCACGACAGTGCACGACAGCTATACATACAGTTCATCGAGCTATGACCTCTCCATCTGCCGAACCCCAGACGGCGGGGCCTGGACGATAGATTGTATCGCCACGAAAGGATTCACGAACAATTAACAACAAAATTCCAGGGAGGAGGGATCATCTCTCCTCCCTGGATGATAGGAAATAACACCTTGCTAACATCCGAATTTATGCAATTTTACCTCTCCGGGAATTCCAAATTCTGTGGAGCCAAAGATCCCTTTCAGGATATATTTTCAATTAATGATATTGAAATTCAGCTCCATGCGCTGAGCTTGAGCGCAATCATAGATATTTTTTCAAAGACCTCAAAATTACCAAATATGATCAACGCCCAAGATCATTGGCTGCTGTGTTCCACGGAAGTGGCCTATAAACAATCGAAGGAAGTTGGGTCAGCAATTAACCAGCTGGGGATTGGTGGACCAAAACACAATGCTCGGGTATGGTGGCAAGTTTGCCGGGGAATTCAAGGGCGTTTTAAAGGTTCAATCACCGCACTCATTGAAGAGAATCAATTCGATGCAAATAAAATTTATGAATATCTGCAATCCAGCAAAACAACATTCCCTGTGCTCTCTGGGCCGGTGGTTTCCATCCGTTGGATTGATATGGTCTCCCGGAGCTCCCAAAATCCACTGAAAAACTGGGAAAGCCTCAGGATGCCGCAGCCTGGCTCCCTCGTCCAGGCTGCCAAGGACCTGGGAATATACGCTAAAGAACTCCATCCTGCAGTCGTTTCTGCCCTGGAATTATGGAATGAGCACTGCCAGGCCGGGAAATTTTCCACATGTGAATGGGATGGTTGTCCGAAGAAACAAACAGACAAATGAATGCCAATGAACTGCAAATAACTTATCAATTTATCTCAATTAACGCTCATAAACAGCGCTTCGTATCCATTTCTGGTTGAAAATTGCAGATAATTGAATAATTCCAAGGAGGGAAGGGCGTTATACAGCACGTTTGTTCTTTTTCCGCAAACGTTTCAAGAAAATCTCAATATACTGGACTATGCATCGATAGAGAAGAAATATTTGATACAGACCTCCGCCAATAACCAGGAAGAAAATAAGCGAACAACAAAGAAGAAAAGATGAATGATCGCTGATAAATGTAAGAAAAGAAAGAGAAAATCAACAGAAAACAAATAAAGATGTAATCCGCCGGGAAAATGAGGAAAACATTGCAGGGAGTGATAAGTTGTGTTATCGCTCCTAGTATGGTATGATTTCATGTAGTTGTCATTATTTTGGTTGTTTTGCGCCTTTTTCTTGAAATTGATTTATCAATAATTTTCTGGTTTTTTTGAGGTCTGCTCTTATGAAATTTTCTTTCTTTCATTTTTTCACCCCCCTGCTGGCATCCACACTGGAGCATGTTCATGATCAACGATAATTCTCTGCCTGCCCCGTTAACCAATTCCACAAATGCCGTAGAGCTGATTACTTCACACGCTCAGCAAAGTGCTGCCAATCCCCTTGAGGCCGCCAATCTCAACCAGCACCTGGGAAGTTTTATCAGCACAGTTGTCCAGGCAGCCAGCAAAAGCGATAATACCCAACGAGCGTACTACACCGGTTTAGCTACATTTTTCCAGTTCTTGAGCAGTGAGCACAAGGAGCTGTTAGAGCGGCTCAATTGGTATCCACTTGCAGACGTTGAACGCGTGCCCGGTCAGAAAGCGAACTGGCACATCCGCGGGCAGGCAGTGATCGTACGGTTGGTACAAAGCTCCACATTAGACCGCTATCGCGATTGGTTGCTAGAAATAAATGCGGACCTTAGCCAGGCCACATTAAACCACCGCCTGAATGTCGTCAGAACCATGCTTCGGGTGGCAATGCGTGACGGTATCCTGCTCGGCGAGCAGTCCACAAATATGGGATTGACTCCTTATAAATCCCGCCAAATAATTAACAGGAAGTCTACCGGACGGCGTCTCTCAAGCGAAGAGGTCAAAATCCTCAAGGAAACTATCAAACAAATCGGGAGGATGGCATACAGCCGCGCGAAAGACGCCAAAAAATCACTTGCATTGAACAAGCCAGCCAGAGACCTGGCGATTGTAAATATCATGCTTTATATGGGATTACGTACGATCGAAATCCGGCGAATTCTGATGGAAGACTTCTTCATTGACCAGGGAAAGTGGAATCTGGTGATCCACGGGAAAGGCGATAAAGACCGGACCCTACCCGTTCACTCTGAAGCGCTCAAATCAATTCAGGATTGGATCTCCCAGGCAAACCCCCAGCTGGAAACTAAACTAACGCTGGGTACCGGAAAGATGCACCTATTTTATAACCTGCGCCCTACCGGACACCTTTCTAGCTATTCCTTGGGCAAGAATCCTGTGCCGCGTTTTCTGGCAAAGTATGGAGCTGCCTCTGGGATCGCCAGCGCGGATGGAAAAAACCGATTATCCCCCCACGATCTGCGGCGCACTTTCGGGCGCCGCGCATTTGACAACAACGCCCCGATTCTGGCAATCCAAAAAGCGTTCGGTCACGCAGATGTCAGCACAACGATGCAGTACATTGGCGTGGACGACCAGGACACCCATGCGGTGATTTTTTCTGTTGACGAGTAAGCCCCCTTCCCTATTGCCTATGCGCCGCTGGTGCGAATATCCTTAATCTCCTTTGCATACGTTTTCATGATCTTTTCAACTTCGGTTTGTTTTACATCACCAACTTTTAACATCACTTCACGTGTTTCAGGTTCTTCACTCGCATAAGTGCCAATCGCAATCACGTTACCGCCCTGCTGAGCGATTGCCTGGGCCATTTTTGCAAGCTCTCCCGGTTGATCTTCCAATAAAAATGTAGCCCTGACTCCACTTTCACGAGCGCCAGTCAGTTCTATCAACAAACGGAACAAATCTGTTTCAGTGATAATCCCAGTTAATTCTTTCCCAGCCATCACCGGCACACCTCCGACCTTGCGATCAGCCATGATCTTTGCAGCTTCTTCGATTGGGGTTTCTTCAGTCACAGTGATAACGTCCTTAGTCATCAGCTCTGCAACTGTAATCTTACTTAACAAATAGTTTAATTCCCAGATACTTAGACTTGTGGCCATTGAAGGAGTAGCGTTCAACAAATCCTTCTCTGAAACAATCCCCACCAATTTCCCAGCTTTAACTACTGGTGCTCGGCGGATACCCTTGGCTTTCATCAACTGCAGCACTTCTTGAATCGGCGTATCAGGGCTGACATGGACAACAGGTTGAGTCATTCTTTCACCAACTAACATTTAATTCTCCTTTTCTATAAATTGGTTAATTATTTTTAGCCTTCGCGCTTTTCAAAACAATACCCAATCCCATGCTCAGTGTGCAAATATACCGGATTGGCGGGATCTTGCTCCAGTTTTTGTCGCAATCTTCCAACATATACTCTAAGGTACTCTGATTCTTGACCATATTCTGGTCCCCAAATTTGTTTTAAGATCCGTTGGTGAGAGAGCACTTTTCCAGAATTTCTCATCAAGAGAACCAATAAATTAAATTCAGTCGGAGTTAGCACAACCCCCTCCCCCAAGACATCCACGCTGTGGCGACCTACATCCACAAAGATATTACCTTGCTCTATCTGTTCATCAGCAACCGGGATTTCTTCCCAGTTCGCCCGGCGAAGGACAGCCTTGACCCTGGCAAGCAGCTCACCGACCCCAAATGGCTTTGTGAGGTAGTCATCGGCGCCTAGATTAAATGCCTGGATTTTATCTCGTTCTTCACCAAGTGCGGAGAGCACGATGATCGGAACTGTTGAATTTTCCCGGATGCGCCTGATCGTCTCAAGCCCATCCATGATCGGCATCATTACATCTAAAATCACCAGATTGATTAATTCCTTATCAAATTTTTCTAAGGCCACTATACCATTAGAAGCTGTAGTTACCAGGAAGCCGCGCACCTCCAGATTCTTCCTAATAAATTTTCTTAATGGTTCTTCATCATCGACAACTAAAATGCTGATTCTTTTCATCGTAAGTTTCAATTCTCTTTCCTAGTAGTATTTAATCAACTGGCAGCGTAAAAGCCAGGCAAGCTCCGGTTTCCTGCTCATCAACCCAGATTTCTCCACCGTGCGCTTTGACAAACCCTCTGCAGATTGCCAACCCCAATCCAACACCCGGTGTCTCGCGATTAAGCCCAGTCTCCAGCCGATAAAAGCTGTCGAAGACTGCAGTACGTTTATTTTTAGCAATTCCAGGACCAAAGTCTTTTACCCTGGTGATCAAATTGCCATCGCTCAATGAGACGGTGACCTGAATTGGCAGATCGCTTTGAGAATACTTGACCGCATTTTCGATCAAATTTCGAACGACAACTTCAACCCGATAGGGATCGATCAGCATCTTGGGGAGATCCACTGGAACGTCCAGTTTGATCCGTTCTCCTGGACTTGGGGAAGCCTGTTGAATTGCTCGTTCAACAATCTCGTTGTAGGAACAAAGGATTTTCTTGAGAGTGAGGCTGCCTGCTTCAATCCGGGAGATATCCAACAGATTATTCACCAGGTCACTGAGCCTATCTGCCTCATTTGAGATAATTTCCAGGAACTCCCGCTGGGAGTCTGGCTCCCATTCGACATCCCTGGCGAGCAGCGTGGTGGCGTATCCCTTTATTGATGCTAAAGGAGTTTGCAGTTCGTGAGAAACCGTTGAGATTAATCCAGTTTTCATCCGATCCAGCTCATGCTCTTTGGTCATATCTTGAAGGAACTGACCATGACCGATTGAGAAGCCTGTGCCATCTTTCACTGCAAATCCCTGCAGCCGATAAAACTTTTTCCCGGCAGAAGTTTCGAGATTAAAAGTAATTTCTTCCTCACCTTCACTGTTAAGTACACCCTGGAGTCTGGCCAGAGCTTCGGTTTTGTTTTCCGCGTCTTCGAAAATGGCTTTGAACAATTCGTCAGCTGGCTTCCCCAATAATTCAGAATCTGGTAAATTTGCCAGTTCCCTCACCATGCGATTAATATACAAGATTTCTCCCGACAAATTCTCCAACACCAAGCCAACCTCGAGAGATTGGATCAACGCCTCCAGGCGGCTGGTCTGAATTTGCAGCTGGGAATCACTACGAGAAAACAATTCAGCGTTTTCAATAGCCATCGCAGCCTGGTTCGCAAAACTGAGCAACAGATCGATATTATTATCGGTGAAGACATTCACTTCAGGGCTGTAGACCACTAAAGCTGCTGGTGGAGCATGGATCGTCTGCAGAGGAATTGCTGCGAATGCCTGGTAGCCTTCCTGTTCAGCGCGCTGGCGCATATATTGATACTCTGCATCAGCTTTGACATCCTGAATAATGATCGGCTGACCAATCCTGAGAGCTCTTACCGTGATCGATGTGCCTTCATCCGGCTGAAATACCAACTCCTCAGCATAGCGTGGAGACAAACCACGGCTTGCCCTCGAAATAAAAGCCCCGCCGCTTTCGTCCTGTGCCACAATTGTGGATTTTTTAATACCCAGTAAGCTTTCCACCTGCTCCAAGATCGTCGTGAGTACAATTTCAGGATCCAACGAGGAAACCACAACCTGGCTGGTTTCCAGCAAGGTGCCTAATTCATCGATCCTTGCTTGCAAAGACTCCTCCATCCATGAGAAGCTGCGGATCAGGTTCCCAATTTGGTCTTCCCGGCGACTGATCTCTAAGAATCTTTCCTTGCGGTCCAGGCCCCCGGATGGATCAGATCCAACCTGAACGCTGTACGCAGCAAGCTTTTCTAACGGTTGGAGCACATTGAAATACAGGGCGCCCCAGAAGAATATTCCAATACCCGAGATGACCAGGATAACCAAATTGACCCCACGATGAAGCAGTTCTGGTGTGTGAAATGATACCGAGGTTGGCTGGCTGACAATCACCCCCCATCCAGCACTGGGAATTGGGACATAACTGTACAGCCTCTCAACACCGTCTTGGGCATGGTCAATCCGGCTTCCCTCACCGCCTGCCAGTAGATCCCCAATAATTTCTGGCAATCTTTCAGTCAGGTTCTGAAGTAATTCTTCAGGTTTGGGGGAAGCAACCGTATCACCAATTGAATCCACAATTACCAATTCGAATTGATCACTTTCAGGATATCCCTGGGTGATCCTACTCAATGTTGAACTGAAAGATTGGAGCTTAATATTCGCGGCAACCACACCCCGAAATTCTTCACCCTCCCAAATAGGCATCACCGCTGTGGTGACTGGCTCGAGTGTGGTTGGAGAGATTCTTCCCAATGCAATTAAAGGCGATTCAGTCTCCATCGCACGTTTAAAGTAAGAACGAAAAGAAAAATTTGACCCAACGGAACTTATCGGTCCAACAGGGTAATGAACGATCATGATGCCATCAGGAGACAAACGATAGATGAGGGATACATCTGGCCTGGCACTCATCACGTTTTCAAAAATCTCTAACATGCCCTGGTTGTCACCCGCAATGACTGCATCGTACTTTGCCACCTCTAAAATACTCAGGAGTGAATATTCAAGCGCGGTGTCTGTTTCCTCAGCGATCACCCGCGCGAGGGTCAAATCCCCCGCAATGATATCCTGCCGCAGACGGTCACTGGCAAACTGGTCAAAAGCCAATGCCATGATTACGATAGGTACGACAAATAATGAGTATAAAACCAGCAGCTGAATACCTAGATCATTGCGCAGCCTGGAGAGGAAACCTCGAATCATCATTTAATAAACTTAATCGCCCTCCTTCGAAGAAAGGAACATCCGCATATCAACAGCAACTGCGCCGCATCCCTCTTCGAATACATACAGTGGATTAATTTCTACTTCATCAATTTGCTGATGATCGACAATCAGCTGTCCGATCCTGACCAGCACATCCTTGACAGCTTGAACATCTGCAGCCGCATATTGTCTGAATCCTTGCAGCTTCTTCCCAGCCCAAGAATTATTGATCAAATAATCAAGGTCCTCGGAGGTTAGCGGAGCCAATGCAAAATTAATATCCTTGATCCCTTCCACCTCAACTCCACCGCTGCCGAACATTACCAGCGGTCCAAAGATTGGATCTCGCACCGCTCCGACAATCACTTCATGGCCCCCAGAAACCATTTTTTGAACATAAGCACCTCGAATGTCAACTTCAGGCTTAAGAGCCTTTACTGCCGCTGTGAGATGGCTGTAGGCATCTTCTACCTCCTGCCCATCCTGTAAATTTAGGACAATTCCTCCAAGATCAGATTTGTGGGAGATACCTTCGGCTGCGATTTTTAACACCACCGGTAATCCAATTTCCTCGGAGATTTTAACGGCTGAGTTCGCGTTTCCTGCCAGGTGAAGTTTGCCTACAGGAATACCATAGAGATCCAGTATATTTTCAGTTTCCTCGGCTGGCACTAACCTATCAATATTTTTACTCAGGATAGCAAGGATTGGCTCAACGGGACTTTGATCAATTTCTAAATTAATCCTTTGATGATTGCCATTAGCCGTTACAACTTGGGTTCGCTTCCAAAGAGCACCAATTGCAGAAGCGGCTTTCTCCGGAAAATTATATTCTGGGACCTTATTTACCCGCAGCATCGCCACTCCTGCTGCCACCTGCTCACTACCCATTAGCGAATACACCACGGGCTTCTGATTTTTTACTTTTATTACTGGCAGACAGGCGGAAACCATATCCTCAACAGGATACATTGGCGGCGGCGGAGCAATTACCATCACAGCATCCACTTCTGGAGAATCCAGCAGAATTTTTAAGCATTCCGAATAAAGCTCTGCAGATGCGGAAGCGAGGATATCAATCGGGTTTTCAATGCTTGCGGCATCAGGGAGCAAAGCCGATAGTTTTTCTTTATCGGTCACGGTCAAATCAGCCATGGTTAATCCATGGACAGAGAGTGCATCTGTGGCAGCGACACCCGGTCCACCAGCATTGGTCAAAACTGCCACGCGGTTACCTGCAGGAAGCGGGGCCCAGGCAAGCGATTCTGCCCAATTAAACATTTCTTCCGTGTTTTCTGCACGGATCACACCGGCTCGCCGGAAAGCAGCATCGAATGCGTGGTCTGCTCCTGCCAACGCGCCCGTATGTGAGGAAGCTGCCTGCTTGCCTTTTTCTGTACGGCCAACCTTAAGCGCAATCACTGGTTTTTTAGCTGAAGCCTGCGTCGCTTGAGCAACAAACTTGTCTCCATCTTTTACGCTTTCAAGATAAAGGGTGATTACAGCGGTGTGTTCATCTTCCGCTAAAGATCCAATCACATCGGACTCATTAACTACGATTTGATTGCCAAGACTGATAATCGTTGAAAAACTAAAACCTGCCCTTCTCACCCAGTCAATAACACCAGCACCAAGGGCACCTGAGTGGGTAATAAATCCAATATCACCAGGTTCAGGCATTGGTGGCTGAATAAAGGTAGTATCAATTGGGAAATGGGTGTCGATCACCCCGATGCAGTTAGGTCCAAGTATATTAAGTCCCCTGTCCTCGGCTAGTTTAATACAATCAACTTCGTAAGCGCGACCAGCAATACCAATTTCAGAAAAACCTCCAGAAATTATGATGAAATTATTAATCCCATTATGACTACACGCATTAATTGATTCCGCCACGATTGGTGCAGGAATGACCACAACCGCAAGGTCAATATCTACAGGTAAGTGTGCAATTGAAGTATGCATTTGCTTTCCAAATAAATCCCCGCCCTTTGGATTGACAAAATACAAATCTCCCGAAAAACCGCTGGCAATCAAATTTCGGGAAACACCATAACCTAACTTGGCCTGGTTAGATGTCGCTCCTATTACGGCGACACTCTTAGGGTTCAACAGATTTTTTAGATTTGGCATGCAGAATTCCTGGAGTATGAGAATACTAAGATTATAAACCACAATCCAAGAATAGAAAAAAGGGTTGCTCTTAAACAACCCTTTTGTGTGGCGAGGGACGGACTTGAACCGTCAACCCATGGCTTATGAGTCCATTGCTCTGCCGATTGAGCTACCTCGCCTAGTTAAGCGGAGAAAGTTTACTATGAGCACACCGATTTGTCAACTTTTATCGAATAATCTCCCGTATTTTTTTACTCATTGAAGGTCAACCACATGATCCAGGCATCCCAATTGCTGGTGAATTCTTGTGGTTCAGCTTCCTGGAATTTCTCTTCAGGTATATAGCCGCCATCCGGGATGGGCACGATGACAATATCATCCTCCATCCCCATCCAATTCTGCTCGCGCGCCCACTCTGCAATCGCCTCATCAGATTCGGCATATTCAATTGACTGCATCAATGAATATTCTTGGGCTTGTAGATCCGCCAGTCTCCCCTCTTCAACCTCCATTTGGCCGCGCAGTTCCATCAAGTGGATCATCCGGGAATTAAAATCAACCACCAGCAGCAGTAAAAGAACTACCCCTAAAGCAGTTGCTATTCTTCGTGCCCAAGCCCGGAATATCTTCATAATCTGATTATACTTCACTCTCAATTTATTGCGCAAGTAAAAATAGAATCTGCAAGAAACATTCCAATCAACGATTTTACGAGATACCCCAAATTAAACAAAAACAACTCAACAGATGAGTTGTTTTATGCCGAAGGTGGGAGTCGAACCCACATGGGCCGAAGCCCACTACGCCCTGAACGTAGCGCGTCTGCCTGTTCCGCCACTTCGGCTCTGCGGTATTTTACTTTGTTTTAGTTATTTGTCAACTAATTGCCTGATCTTAACAAATTTATTCCTCAACAATCCCAATTGCAGATAAAATGGATTGAATTAATGCTAAATCAGGCGCTTGAGTCCATACTACTCTTTGAGCATCGATGAACAAGCAGTCAACCGAGGTGTGATTTTGATAACAAGTCACACCATCTGCAACTTGCAGAACAGATGCACCATCTTTGCTGTTCAGCATACTGTTGAAAGCGTTTCTGAATTCATCAGCGTCAGCCTGGGTATCCCATTCCCATTCGACCAGGATAACATACTCCTGTGTGGACATCCGCAAGTATAATTGGGCAGCATCCCCACCCCACCCGGCAGCAGCATTTGCTGCGGTTGCATCGGAAACTTCAGCTCCTGTATCAGCTGGGGCAGCCATCATCAAATATGTTTTCCACTCCCCAAGAGTGCCTTTGAAGACTTCCTGCCAGGATACGCCGAGTTCATCCGCGAGATCAGAACTTAGCACTTCAACCGGAAGTTCAGCGTTATCATATTTTTCGGGGTGGATAAGTTGTTCAGTGGAAGCAGGCAGCTCGACGTATAGAGAGTCCAGCGATTCTAAGCCAAACGAATTGTAGTAACCTTCGATTAATATTGTTCCAAATGAGTCTGGGAAAGCCAGGGTTTCCTCAATGAATGCTGGGGCCCCGTCGACTGCAGGAACAGTGAACCGATTAATTTCAGTTTGATTATATTCTTGCGTTGCGGTTTCGCCAAAATACTCCACGCCCCATTTATTGGCGAAGTAAGCAGCCTCTCCCTTGATCAAAGCCCGAAGAATTTCACAGCTTTCCTCTACCGGTGAACATATCGGATAATAACCTAGATCTGCAAACGAAATACGTTCATTCCGGTAATTTTGAACGACTGCATGAGCGTATGCGTAACGCTGATATTGGCTTGTTGGAAAATCTGTGAGGATCACCTTGCCCGAATCAGCAAACAAGATCGTACCATTTGGGTCCGCCCACAAATTTTGGATCAGCGAATCCGTTTCTGCTGGTTCAGCGGCGAGACCAAACCCAGTGTAGAAAAAACCCACCTGGCGTGTTAAATCTCGATATTCGGCTAGCCTGGCGTATTCTGAGAGAACACTTGCCAAGTCATTTTCTGAAACTACAAACCCGTTGGTTTGGGGAAGCGTTGTTTCGTCCATAATCCCACCAAGCTGTTCCCTGATGAGATCAAATTCGCTATCTTCTTCATCTGAAGGTGAGCGGATTTCCTCAAAATCGAACAATAAATCACTGAGCATGGGAACGCTTGGTTCCGGCTCTTGAGTTGGCTCAATCGTTGCAGGAGCGGTAGGGGTCCAGGTCGCAGCTAGATTAATTTCCGAAGTAGCATCAGCCTCAGGGGTACCATCGATCCCTTCTCCCGGTGTTCCCTCAGCCTGCGGTTGATTACCTGCAATCAAATAGCGAATTTGGGGCACCCGACCTGCGAGACCAAAACACGAAAAGATGGCGATCAGCATGATCAACAAAAAGACACCCCGTCGCATCCCAAATACTTTCTTGGTGTACTTTTCTTTCTTCTTCTCTTGTTTCTCTACCTTGGCTTGTTCCTTCTCAATCAAATCTTCTTCAACCGGTTCAGGATCTGCTGCAACAGGCTCTGGGACAATTTTTGTCACCTCTTCAGGTGGAACCTTGTCCTCTTGAGTTGGGGCAGGTTTATCCTCGCCAAGCAGCCTCTTAGAGAGCAAATCATCACTCGGATCGGTTGGCAAAGCACCCCCCGGTCGTGTTTTCGGTCTCACCGGGCGCGGCTGTTCTTGTTTTGGCGGTGGAGCCTGAGCGGCTTGATGTGCTGCACCCCCCGATTCTTGCAATTTCAGCAGCCTAGTTAGGGCTTTGTCATTATTTGGGTTGACTTTCAACGCCTGTTCCAAAGCGTAGATCTGGCGATCGAGCACCGGAACAGTAAAACTGAGCATATACCAGGCCTGGTCAACTTCTGGGTGGTCCCGGAGAAGTTCTACCAATATCTTTCTGGCGCTTTTCAGTTTCCCTTCTTTGATTAAGCCAGCGGCTTGTTTTAATTGTCCAACAGTTTCTTGATCCATACTCATTTCACCTATTGATATCAGAGATATTAATTAATGCTTAGTTAATTTTTTTGTCTTCCCTGTTTGGGTCTTAATAATCATCGACCTCATCCAAGTCTAATTCTTCAAAACCTTCATCTTCCCATTCTTCTTCAAAGTCAAAACCATCATCGTCCATGAGTGTGGTATTTACAAAATCTACAGACTCCTCAGAGTAGGTTAAACAACCATCTTCGGGATCCAACTCAATAGAAGTAGCAATACAAAATCCCTTGGACAAAAAGACGCATTCTTCATACAGGCATCTTATCCTGGGCATGATTATTCTCCTTCGTTGACAAGTTAATATCTGCTCAATATTTTTTACGGATATCAACAATGGAATCTCTTCTTAATAATTGTACACCAGCTGGTATCTTAATCAAGCAATTTGACTGAACAAGAGCGTACAAATTTCCTGAACTTTGGTTGCCTGTAAGCGTCACCCTGAGCTGTTTTCCTTTAACTTTCCAGGTTCCAGGGAGATAACTTTCACGTCCATCTGAGAAAAAATCAGTTTCAATGACAGCTTTTTCGATTCTTTCATTTTCTTCTCGTTTCCCCGCTAAACGCATGATTGCAGGACAAACAAAAATTGTATACGCAACAAAAGACGAAACCGGGTTTCCAGGAAGACCAACAAATTGCGTGCCCTTGTATTTACCAAAGGCTAATGGCTTACCTGGTCGCATATTAACTTTCCAAAAATCGAGCTTACCATGCTTCTCGATTACTTTGCGGACATAATCATGTACCCCCATACTAACCCCTCCTGAGGTGATAATCAAGTCCACTTTTGCTTCGATCAGCTGCTCAAAGGCGCTGAGTATATCTAATTCGGTATCCGCGACAATCCCCAAATCTACAACCTGGCTCCCACAGCTTTTAACCAGAGCAGAAAGCATATGGGAGTTTGAATTCCATATCTGCCCTTCCGATAGCGGATTGCCCGGTTCAATTAATTCATCGCCTGAAGAAAAAATCCCCACACGCGGCTGCCTGTAAACAGATACAGTTTCTTTTCCAAGCATCGCCAGCATCCCTACATCCTGCGGGAGGAGCGCCTCACCTGCATTGAGGATCAAGGAACCTTTGTTGTAATTCTCGCCCTGGATGCGGATATTCTCCCCGGGAGAAACAGGATGTACAACCTGTGCTTCAGAGGGAAGGGCTTCTTTGGAGAAATCAAGATCGGTATCCTCAACTCTGACAACAGCATCTGCACCGGGAGGAACCATTGCACCAGTCATGATTAAAACCCCCTCACCAGAGCCCACTCGATTCCCTGGGTGATCGCCGGCGGCTATTTTGCCAACAATTTTCAAGGGAACCGGTTTGCCCTTACCAGCCGTGGATATGTCAGCAGAACGCACCGCAATCCCATCCATAGCTGAATGTGAAAAACCAGGTGAATCTTGCTCCGCATAGATGTCCGCTGACAATACTCTTCCCAGGGCATCAGAGAATTTAATCATTTCACTCTGAACTGGAGAAAAATAACTTAACAATCTTTCTCGCGCTTCGTTTACCTGTAACATACCATCTCCATCTGGTTATCCCGGCTTGATCCTGCGAGCTTCCATCACGTTGGGTAAGTTTTCAAGGATGGTCAGCACCCGACTAAGTTGTGAAATATTACCTACCTCAAGGGTGAGGTCAAAGGTGGCTAAGCTCTGGTCTACATCAACTTTTACCTGCCGCATATTGATCGCTTCCTCAGCAATCACGGTAGACACATCGCGGAGCAAACCATCTCGATCATAGGCCGAAATCCTAACATCTACTGGATAAGTGGCTTTCGGCTCACCCCAGGATACTCTGGCAAGCCGCTCACGATCCTTGGTACGGAGCACATTGGGGCAATCCGTGCGGTGAACTGTCGCCCCGCGCCCACGAGTAATATATCCGATGATCTCATCTCCGGGAGCAGGCTTACAGCAGCGTGCAATCGTGGTGAGTAAGCCCTTCAATCCCAAAACGGTGACCGCGTCCCCTCCCAGTGTGACCGTGTCACCGAGCTCATCCTTATTGATGAATGCGAGATATTCTTCATCATCGTCTTCATCGATGGTCAGGTGGTTGATCAAGCGGTTGATTGATAAATCGCCCACGCCAATCGCAGTATACATATCTTCCGCACTGCGATATCGAAAATCCTTGGTCAATTTATCCGTTTCAATATCGGTGATATTCAATCGGCGAAGTTCTCGCTCCAAAAGACCTTTCCCGGAAGAAATATTTTGATCGCGATCCTGACGCCGGAACCACTGTCTGACCTTGGAACGCGCCCGGCTGGTATTAATTAATTTCAAATTGGTGTTCAACCAATCCCTGCTGGGACCGCCGCGCTTGGCGGTAAGGATTTCAACCTGATCCCCAGTTTGAAGCACATACTCAAGCGAGACCAACTTACCGTTGATCTTCGCTCCCCGGCAGCGATGTCCAACTTCAGTATGCACGTGGTAGGCAAAATCAATCGGTGTAGACCCCAGGGGCAGGTCAAATATATCTCCGGCTGGGGTAAAGACGTACACTCGATCACTGAAGACATCTGTTTTCATACTGTCGACAAACTCTCCAGCATCATCAACTTCCTGCATCCACTCCATCAGCTGGCGCAGCCAGACAATTCGTCGTTCGTAGGTTTCGTCGCGCTGGGAGCCTTCCTTATAACGCCAGTGAGCCGCAATCCCATACTCAGCGTTTTCGTCCATTTCTGTGGTGCGGATCTGCACTTCAAGCGTGCGCCCGTCGTCATAGATCACCGCAGTGTGCAGCGATTGGTAAAAGTTGTCTTTTGGGGCGGCGATGTAATCATCAAAATCACCAGGAAGAGGTCGCCATTTGGTATGGATAATCCCTAAGACGCTGTAGCAGGTTGGAATATCTTCCACCGTTATTCTTACCGCGCGCACATCCCGGACAGAATCAAAAGCTAAGCCCTTGCTTTTCATTTTAAGATAGATCGAGTAAATATGCTTTGAGCGCCCTGAAACCTCAGCTTCAATACCACTCTGAGAGAGGATCCCTTGCAAATCAACAACGATGGCATCAACCTGCTCATCCCGCTCGGAACGCCGTTCTGCCAGATTCTCTGCAATTTCTCGGTAAGTTTCAGGGTCGGTATACCTGAAGGCAAGGTCTTCCAGTTCCCATTTAATTTGCCAGATCCCCAACCGGCTTGCCAGGGGCGCAAAAATATCCAGAGTTTGTTGGGCAATACGCTTGCGTTTGCGTTCTGGTACATATCCCAGGGTTCGCATATTGTGCAGGCGGTCTGCTAACTTGATCAACACCACCCGGATGTCTTCCCCCATCGCTAAGAATGTTTTCCTTAAGGTCTCAGAGGCCAGATCGGTACGTCGGCTTCGTTCCCGTTCTAGCTCTTCTTCATCTGGATCCGTTAATCCGCGCCGGGCTGCAATTTCTTTCTTTTCAATTTCTCGTTTGGTTTCTTGTTGAACGATTTCAATATTTTGATCACTGCGGGAAACTCTGGGGAGGTGGGTAAGTTTCGTTACCCCGTCAACCAGGCTGGCTACTTCTGCCCCAAAATCTTTTTCAATATCCTCAAGTTCTACTTTTGTGTCTTCAACGGTATCATGGAGCAGTCCCGCAGCGACCACCAGGGGAGGAACTCGCAAATCGGCCAAGATGAATGCAACCGCCACACAATGGTAAACATAAGCCTCTCCTGAAGATCGCTTTTGACCTTTGTGAGCCTTATCAGCAAATCGGTAGGCGCGTAATATGAAGTCATGGTCTTTCGGAGTGTAATAATCTGGCAGTGCCTCAATCAAACCTTCAATATTCATAATATCCTTCTAGCTAAAGTATAATCAGCCCTTTGATTTGAGACAAGGAAATGACTAATTTATTCTAAGCTCAATAATCCTTGACTGACACTCAGCCGTATGGTAAACTCTCTCCGTTGTTGGTCCCGTGGTGTAGCTTGGTTCAACATGCCGCCCTGTCAAGGCGGAGATCGCGGGTTCAAATCCCGTCGGGACCGCCTCTTTGAAACCTGGACTGTGAAAATCTGTCCAGGTTTTTGTTTTAACTCCCCCCTGGATTATCGGATTTTTTTCAAGGTCCAATGTAGCTGCCGTCAGGGATCACAGATCGTTTTGGGACCACCACGATCCCATCCCGAACAGACCAAATATCAGTATCAATTTCCGTGCCAGGAGGAAAAGGCTTAATCGTAACATTTTTGCCCATCCGCACATTTTTATCAATGATTGCGCCTTCTATCTGACTTCCAGGCCCAATCCCAATCCGGATGTCTGAAATCAAATTATTTCCAGAATATTTTTTTTCATAGTAATCTGCGCCCATAATTATCGAGGATTGAATTTCAGCCCCTTCGCTAATTCGACTGCGCAGACCAATCACAGAATCTGAAATTTTCGAATCAAATATCTTGCAGCCATCTGCCAGTACAACTTGGTTAAAGATGGCATTTTCAACGTACGAGCCTGGAAGGAAGCGCGCTCTGGTGTATATTGGATCGCTAGGATGTGTAAAACTAAACGGCGTATCGGGTTGAGTTAACGCAATATTGGTGTCATAGAACGAGCGGATCGTTCCGATATCTTCCCAGTAACCATCGAACATATAGGCAAAGACTTTTTTCATTCCAATCGCCCTTGGGATTACCTCTCCACCAAAATCAGTATCATCATATTCGTTAAGCATTTCGATTAAGACATCTGTGTTGAACATATAAATCCCCATCGAACCAAGATAAGGTCGCTGATTGTCCTCAACAACAGCAAACGATTTCAGCACAGCGGGATCCGTCGATTTTTCAACAAAATCATCGATTTGTTGATCCGTTCCAACCTTGACCAAACCAAATCGCGAAGCCTGATCTCTATGCACCGGCTTTACCGCGACGGTGATATCAGCGCCAGAATCCCAGTGAAATTCCGCGAGCTTATCGTACTCCATGCGATAGAGATGGTCGCCGGCAAGGATCAAGGTGTTTTTTGCGTCAGCACTTTCTATTTCAAGCAGCTGCTTACGGACCGCGTCTGCTGTTCCCTGGTACCATCCGGAAGAAGCATCACGCTGCTCGGCGGCAAATATTTGCACCCAGCCACTGGAGAACACATCAAAGATAAATGTCCTGGAGATATGCCGGTGGAGCGACACAGATTTAAACTGCGTCAGCACCGAAATTTTATTGATGCCAGAATTAATACAGTTACTTAAAGGGATATCAATTAACCGATATTTCCCGGCAATCGGTACGGCGGGTTTTGCTCGCATTTTGGTTAATGGGTACAAACGACTCCCTCGCCCCCCACCCATAATGATTCCGAGTACGTTTTTCATTGAAGGCATAATTTCTCCTCAGCGAATTGATCAACTGCTCATTCTATTATATTGTAAGATTACAAACTCCTCCGGAAGATACCAAGCTTAATAATTATAAACCTTCCTCATTTTCTGTTAGGTAATTGGTATAATTACCAGATAATCAAATAGGATGAGAGGTATTATCTAAATGGCAAAGAAAAATAATAAAGTAAGAGTAGCGATTATCGGGGTCGGGAACTGCGCATCTTCGTTGGTCCAGGGCGTGGAGTACTACAAAAATGCAGCCAGCGACCAAGAGATCCCCGGATTAATGCATGCAACAGTAGGAAACTACCACATTTCAGATATTGAATTCACGGCCGCATTTGATGTGGTTGACTCAAAAGTTGGCAAAGATCTCAGTGAGGCGATTTGGGCTGAACCCAACAACACGATCAAATTTGCCGATGTCCCCAAACTGGGTGTGCCAGTGCATCGCGGGATGACTCATGATGGGATTGGAAAATACCTCTCCAAGGTTGTGACCAAAGCACCTGGTCCCACAGCCGACATGATCAAAATCCTCAAAGATACCAAAACGGATGTGGTGATCAACTACTTACCGGTTGGATCCGAGATGGCAACGAAATGGTATGTCGAACAAGCTCTCGAAGCCGGCTGTGGTTTCGTTAACTGCATCCCGGTTTTTATTGCGACCTCAGAATATTGGTCGAAACGTTTCGAAGACCGCGGTCTGCCAATCATTGGCGACGATATCAAAAGCCAGGTTGGCGCAACAATCACCCATCGCGTACTGACCAACCTTTTTCACGATCGCGGGATCCACTTAGACCATACCTACCAGCTTAATTTTGGCGGAAATATGGATTTCTACAACATGCTCGAACGCGAGCGCCTGGAATCTAAGAAAATTTCAAAGACCAATGCAGTCACCAGCCAGCTGCCGTATGATCTCGGCGAAGGTAATGTGCATGTCGGACCAAGTGACTATGTGCCCTGGTTAACTGACCGAAAATGGTGCCATATCCGCATGGAAGGCCAAGCCTTCGGAGATGTGCCATTGAACCTCGAATTAAAACTCGAAGTCTGGGACTCGCCGAATTCAGCGGGGGTGGTGATCGATGCGGTGCGCTGCATTAAAATCGCTCTGGATCGTGGGATGAGCGGCCCCCTGACAGCGCCCTCCTCCTACTTCATGAAATCTCCTCCCATTCAATACACAGATGATGTTGCCCGTCAGAAAACAGAAGATTTTATCCAAGGAGATTAGACCTATATATTTTTTATCTTAGGAAGCAGGAAACTTCCTGCTTCCTATTTCTTGTGATATCGAGATCCATGTCCATCGCAAGGCTACAACAGGAAAGATAAAAAACCATGGCTTTAACAAGATACGCTTTCAAAAAAATTAGACTATCAGCGTCACTCCCGGAAATTTTCCCGATGGGGATTGGTACATGGGCTTGGGGTGATAAATTTTACTGGTCACTCTGCGCCAACAAGATTGATTTTGCTAACCTCGAAGAGGCCTATAAATTCTGCCTTGAATCAGAGGTGATTTTCTTCGATACCGCAGAAGTCTATGCGCAAGGGCGTTCGGAAAAAACACTCTGCCGGTTTAGAGAACAAACTGATAAACAGATCTCAATTGCAACAAAATTCTTCCCATACCCCTGGCGGACTGGTGCATCCTTCCGGAAAGCACTGAAGAACAGTCTGAATCGTCTTGGGTCAGAATCCGTTGACCTCTACCAGATCCACTGGCCCTCTTCCACAATCCCGATCAGTTCGTTGATGAATTTGATGGCAGACGCAGTCGAGGACGGCTTGATCAAAGCTGTGGGGGTCTCGAATTTTAATCTCGAACAAACCAAACAGGCAATGGAAACATTGGCCCAGCGAGGTATCCCATTAACCTCAAATCAAATTATCTACAACCTGATAGCACGCGAGCATGAAATCTCTGGTTTGATCGAATTTTGTAATCAAAATAATGTCACTGTGATTGCTTACAGTCCGCTCGCTCAGGGCATCCTGACGGGAAAATTTACCCCCGAGAACCCGCCTCCTGGTGTCAGGGGCATCCTCAATCGCAAACAGGATTTAATCCGCTACCAGGGCCTGCTGGAAGCGATGAAACCCATCGCAAAGCAGCACCAGGCAACACTCGCTCAGGTCGCGATCAATTGGACGATTTGTAAGGGCACCCTCCCAATCCCTGGCGTAAAATCCCTCACACAGGCGAAAGACAACCTCGGCGCACTGGCTTTCCAGTTGAGCGAGGATGAAATCAATCTGCTCGATCAGATCAGTTTGGACATTCAATGATCGCTGATAAAACCTTCTGGTTCATTCGGCATGGTGAAAGTGAAGGGAACGCCGGGTTGCCCACACCTTCCGCCGGTGAGATTCACCTCACCAACAAAGGAATCCAGCAAGCCGAGTGTATCCCCGATCAAATCATAGATGCGCCAGATATGTTCGTGGTCTCCCCATTTTGCCGAACCAGCGAAACAGCCGCGCCAACGCTCAAAAAATTCCCGAATGTCCCTGTCGAAACCTGGAACATTCAGGAGTACACCTACCTGCCAGAAAAGCTGCATGACAATACCACACTCAAACAACGCCGCTGGCCCGCGATCCGGTACTTCATGCGGATGGATCCGGAGTTAATTCTCGGTCCAGGGGCTGAATCATTCAATCAACTAATTGCACGAGTTGATTCCACTTTGGAAAAGTTGGTATCTGGAACCTCTTCAACCATCATCTTGTTCAGCCATGGCTGGTTCATGAGGACACTAATATGGCGCTTGATATTCTTTCCAGGGCTTTGGGGAGGGATATCACTGGGGGAATTAAAAGACAAAATGCCAACATCAGATTTTTTGTTTAAACTATTTTCCAGGAATCCAGATATTGGTAAGAACCAAATCAAACACTTTCTAAGATTCTCAGGGATCATCTCGGTGCCGAATGGGTCAATCCTGAAGCTGCGATGGCAAGCCAAGCAAGCTCAGTTTAAGCTTGATCAGGTAACCGTAGACCACATCAAACCGGAACTTCGCGGCACCCATTTATCTGATCGATAAGATTCCCCCAAACGTGATCACCCAATGCGGCAGACGAGACCTTTTAAATACTGCCCCTCGGGGAAATTCAAACCAACCGGATGGTCAGCGCTTTGACTCATCCGATGCAGGATCCTTGCGTCCACGGATGCATCCAGCGCAGCCCCAGCCACAATTTTTTGGAACAGCGCTTCGTCAATTCCGCCGGAACAAGAGAAGGTAAACAGCGTTCCTCCAGGCCGAAGCAGTTTAAAGGCCAGCAAATTTATGTCCTTATAACCTCTCGCCGCCTGATTGGCGTGTGACCGCGTTGGCGCAAATTTTGGCGGATCGAGGATGATCAGGTCAAAACTACGTCCCTGATCCCTGAACTTGCGCAATTGCTTAAACACATCTGCCTGGATGATTTCTAGTATCTTTTCATCATACGAGTTCAAAACAGAGTTTTGTTGGAGCAGCTCCAGAGCTGGAGCAGAATTATCCACTGCGGTAACTGAATTCGCCCCACCGGCTGCAGCATTTAGAGAAAACCCTCCCGAATAGGAAAAACAATCAAGTACGTCTTTACCCGCAGCGTATTTTTGCAAAAGCTGCCGGTTTGCGCGTTGGTCAAGATAAAAACCAGTTTTATGTCCACTGGTTATCGGCACCAAGTATTTTATTCCATACTCGCTAATTTCAAGCGGATCAACAAATTCAGAACCCGCCAATAAACCAACCTTGTGTTCAAGTCCTTCTAAAATTCTCACTTCGGCATCAGAACGCTCATAAATTGCTTCAACCCCGGTGAGGTCGAGGAGGATTTCAGCGATAGCTTCACGCCAGACTTCTACCCCATTACTCAAAATTTGGGCAACGATCACCTTAGCGTATTGATCAACGACCAAGCCGGGAATTCCGTCCGATTCGGCATGTACCAACCGGAGCGAATCAGAAACCTGTCCAATCCCAAGCCCCTCCCGTAGTGCAATCGATTTTTCCAGGAGCGATCGAATAAAGTCCTGATCAACGATTTGATCCTGCTGATAGCTCCAAACCCTGCCAACAATTTGTGAATTATGACTATACGCAATCTGTGCAATAAACCGGTTTTCCGCCGAAAACACCGGAATTACATCACCATCTGCGGGCTCCCCAACCACTTGATGGACTGCCCCTGAGAACACCCAGGGATGCCTGCGCATCAGTGATTTTTCTCTTCCAGGTTTTAGATTCATTCGGGCATTCTGGTTCATAGCGGTTCGCCTGCCAGTTCTCGCAGTCCTGCTTCATCGAGGACCGGGATACCCAATTGCTCAGCTTTGGCAAATTTTGAGCCAGGGCTTTCTCCAGAAACCAGATAAGATGTTTTTGAACTCACCGCGGAGATCACCTTCCCGCCTCGCTCCTGGATATAGTCTTTCACTGCTTTTCGCGAAAATCCAGCCAACGTCCCCGTCACCACAAAACTTAGCCCTTCAAGCGGCTGCGGTAGACCTTCCGCGCCGGAATCCCCGGAGAGCTCCGGCCACATCCCGGATTGCTTGAGCTTTGCCAAGATATTTTGATTGGCGGGGAGTGCAAACCAGTCGACTACCGCCTGGGCAATATTCGGACCAATTCCTTCAATTTCGATTAATTCCTCTAGTGTGGTTGCAGCAAGGCGATCCATGCTGCAGTAGAAGGTTGCCAATTCTGCCCCGACGACTTCCCCAACCCCGCGGATACCCAAAGCAAAGATAAAACGACTGAGGGGACGCTGCTTTGAAGATTCAATCGCAGCCAAAAGGTTGTCGGCTTTTTTGTCTCCAAAACCCTCTAGTTCAATCAAATCCTCACGTTTTAGGCGGTACAGATCAGCGACATCCTTGACCAAGCCCTGCTCGACAAGCTGCTCAACCAATTTAATTCCTAACCCAACAATATCCAGTGTCGTCCGCGAGACATAGTGCTCAAGATTTCTGACCAGTTGTGCCGGGCATGCTGGATTGACACAGTACCAGGCCACCTCCCCTTCTATGGTGGCAACTTTTTCTTCGCAAGCGGGGCACACATCAGGTGGGCTGTAAGTAACTGCACTTTCTGGGCGGACCTCAAGGATAGGACCCTTTACATAAGGGATCACATCGCCGGCTCGTTTGATTCGAACCCGGTCATGGATGCGGATATCTTTGTCCTGTATAAAATCAAAATTATGCAAAGTAGCCTGACGGACAATTACACCACCAACTTCCACGGCATCGAGGATCGCATAGGGAGTCAGTACGCCGGTGCGGCCAACATTGACACCGATATCGAGCAGCTCTGTGGTGACTTCCTGCGCTGGGAATTTATAGGCAATCGCCCCGCGGGGATCTTTCCCAACAATACCTAATGAGTCAGCCATGGCAATATTATTGATTTTTACAACTGCCCCATCGATCTCGTACGGCAGGCTGATGCGCCGTTCCCCCCAAGCTTCACAGGCTTCCACAACTTCTTCGATATCGAGGCAGTGTACGATATTTTCCGGCACAGAAAAGCCATAAGCCCTAAGCAATTCTAGGGATTCAAGTTGGCTTTCCGGAACCTCGCTGCCCTCACTTGTTACAATCGTATAGACCAGTAAACGCAGCGGCCGAGCAGCTGTTACCGCTGAATCCAAATTGCGCAATGCGCCCGCGGCAGTGTTGCGCGGAGTCTGGTAGACTTTTTCACCGAGCTCTTCCTGCTTTCGGTTGAGCTCCTCGAAATCCTCCAGGTCAATAAACACCTCACCGCGTACTACCAAATATTCAGGGGGCGCTGGGCCATCCTGGAAGACTGGGATTGAGAGCGGCAGCGACTGCAGTGTTTTTAGATTACGAGTGACCTCTTCCCCAATTTCACCATTCCCGCGGGTAGCACCCTGGACAAAGATTCCGTTTCGGTAGTGCAGCACGACTGTAAGCCCATCAAGTTTTGGTTCAACAGTGAAATCTGACGCAGCAACCTTGGGATTAAGTTTAGCGATCCTATCTAACCAACTGCGCAGATCTTCGGCATCGAATCCGTTTGCGAGACTCAATATCGGTTGAGGATGTTGAACTTTTCTGAACCTGTCGGATACACCCCCACCCACCCGCTGACTTGGAGAATCAGGGGTGATTAAGTCGGGGTATTTGGATTCAAGCTGGAGGAGTTCAGCAACAAGCTGATCATATTCAGCATCGCTGATGATCGGCATATCCAACACATGGTATCGGTGATTATGCTCTTGAATAATTTTTATTAATTCTTCTAATCTAGATTTTTCTTTTGCTGCGTCCATGCCCCCATTATACCCTTTTGCCGAGTTTAACTATTTTCAAAAAAGCGGTTGAATCCGCGGAAACAATCCGCACCCAAACGGTGGCCGACATCTGTAAAGCAGCTGGTCACCTGCGCACCGCCAGTCTCAAAGAGCTTCACAGCTTGCTGAGCTCTCTCAAGCGGCACGATTTCGTCCCTGGTGCCGTGGCCAACAAATATCTTCTTGCCATGTAAATCTAAATCGGATGGATCCGAACCTTCAGCCAAAAAACCAGAGAGAATTGCCAGACGAGATACTTTTTCAGGGTTGACGAAGAAAAACTCCCCGGCCAACGCAGATCCCTGACTGAATCCGGCAATATTTAATTCCTCAAAATTTGCAGGAAATTGAGTCGCAAGCTCAGAGATTAAGCTGGACAACAAATTAACGGGATGCTCAAAATCCTTTTTGTTCGCCCATTTGCCCGTTTTGTCCTCTACCCAGCTGTAACCAGCGTACTTGGAATGATTTGAGGGATATAAACCCCGCGGTGAGATAATCATGGCATCAGGGTTGAGTTTATTTGCAAACACCCACATCGAATTTTCGTCACCTGTCCAACCGTGGAGCAGGAAGAAAACTGGCGCACCCTCAACTTTCTGAGGCAGTCGAATCTTTAACTCCCACGTTCCTAATGTGAGAGATTTTAACAGGTCACTCATCATTAGCCTTTTTAACAATCACATCCAGCAGCAGCATTACAAGGGCAATAAAAATTAGGGGAACCATCCCCGCGAAGATGCAGATCAGCCCGCTGACCGCGGCGCTTGGGCCATACAGCCAATAAATCAGTCCATCGCCAATAATGAGGAGCACAAGGAAAAATCCAACAGCCAGGCGTAGGTTGGTCTTGCGGGCATATTCTCGAAGGTCACGCATCAACCACGCCCGCTTTATTTTTAATCCAACGTACAGGTTTTTTCCAGGGGGAGACCGCCGCACGAAGCTCAGGGAGCATTTCTAAAGCAGCAATTTCACCGCGCTTCGCGATTTCGGAGACGTCAATTTGGTCGAGCATTCCGACGCCGTGCAAATTTGGTAAAATGGCGACTTCTGGTTTTTGGGTCTTGAGCAGCAGTTCGGTCATCCTGATCGAGCTCATCTCGCTTGACCGGACAAAGACATTGATTGCCTGGGCAAGGCGCAGCCTGGAAATATATTCCACCATTGCGTTAGTTGTGGGGGTTTCTGGGACATTGAATGACTCTCCAGGCATGGAGCGCTGATTAAGAGCTACGGCCACCAGAGGAAGATCTGACCGCAGTTCACGGACAGGTCGAATTGGCACCGGACAAAGCACCCCTCCATCAACCAGCAGCCTTCCCTTCCAGCGTCTGGCCGGAAACACACCAGGCACGGCAGTGCTTGCCAAAACCGCATCAATCAGAGGGCCTTCGTTAAAGATAATCACTTCACCGCGATCAAGGTCGACCGCAGTCGTTGCAAATGGGATCGGCAAATCAGCGAAGGTTCTGTCTCCCAGAAAATTGCTTAATATTTTGGTGATCCCCTCAAAACCCAACAGCGAAGGCTCATCACCCTTCTGGCGGCCGTACAGCTTGGTTAATTCCAGATCACGAAATTCATCCTTGATCTCTTGTGGAGAAACTCCGCATAGATAAACCGCGCCAATCAAACCGCCCACACTTGTTCCGGCAAGCGCTTGAATCTCGAAACCTTCTCGATCCAACACTTCAAGAACGCCCAGGTGCGCAGCCCCTTTGACGCCCCCACCTCCTAATGCTAAAGCAATTTCCATCGATTATTCCGCCTTGAATGGCACCTCAACTACTTTTTTGTGAACTTCAGCCAAAAGCGTGTCTTTGATCGCTAAGACATTGCTGATAATTTCATCGACGGGGACTGCACTACGATCAGCATCCCGCCGAAGCTTAAGTTCAATTTCGCCTTTCTCGAGAGAGCGCTTCCCAATCGTCAGTCGGATAGGCACACCGATCAAATCAGCATCATTGAATTTAACCCCAGGGCTCTCGCTGCGGTCATCAAGGAGCACCTCCAAACCGGCCTCCTCCAGCTGCTGGTAAACCTCAGCAGCTTTCTCCTCCCCGCCTTTCAATGCCACAATATGAACCTGGTACGGTGCGATCGTAATCGGCCAAATCAATCCATGCTCATCGTGATGCTCTTCAGCAATACACGCCAGCAGCCGTCCGCTGCCAATCCCATAACTCCCCATAATTACTGGCTGGGCCTTTCCGTTCTTGTCTAGGAAATTAGCGCCAAGCGCTTCTGTGTATTTGGTACCTAATTTAAAGATATTACCAATTTCCACACCGCGTTTCTCGTCTAAAGCGTTTCCGCAGTTTATACAGGCGAAATCTTTTTCTGCTGCAGTGATGTCTGCAACAATCGACGCCTCAAAATCTCGACCATAATTGACGTTTAGATAATGGAAACCTTCTTCGTTAGCTCCACTGACTAAGTTTGGTGATTTCGCAACCAGCTCGTCAACCACAACCAGCACATCCTTTAATCCAATCGGGGATGCGTAACCGGGCGAAGCACCGACTGCAGCGATTTCATCATCCTGTGCAGGACGCAATTCCTTGGCTTTTACCGCGTTAACCAATTTTGTTTCATTCAATTCCAAATCGCCGCGAACTACTGCAAAGACCAATTTCTCATGATCTTCGGTGCCTTCAGTAAAAGTTCCCATCATGAAAACCGCCTTGGCAGTTTTACTCTCAGGGATTTTGAGGAATTCAGCCAAATCTGCAATGGTGGCTGCCCCTGGAGTGGCCACTTTTTCCAACTCTCCCAAAGGTTCCTCTGTTATCTCAGGCTGTTGAAACAGGGCAATTTGCCGGTTCGCCATGTAGCCGCAATCGTTACAGATCAACAGGGTGTCCTCCCCTATCGGGGTGAGGTACATATACTCGTGCGCCATCGAACCGCCCATCATGCCCACATCAGAGAGCACTGCCGCTGAAGGCAGATCGCAGCGATTGAAGATGTTGAAATACGCCTGGTAGTGAGCTTTATACTGTTTATCAAGCCCCTCTTCATCCAGGTCAAGGCTGTAGCTATCCTTCATGGTGAACTCGCGGACGCGAATCAAACCCGCCCGAGGACGAGGGTCATCTCGAAACTTGGTTTGAATATGGTAAACCAGCTTGGGGAGCTGTTTGTAGGAATGGATCATCTTGCGCACCAGGTCAGCAACCACCTCTTCATGGGTCATTGCCAGGACCATATCGGCATCTTTACGATCTTTGAAGCGTCCCATCTCACTGCCGATTTCGTAATAGCGGTTGGTTTCTTTCCAAACTTCTGCAGGGTTTACTACCGGCATGCTCAATTCCTGACCGCCGATTGCATTGATTTCGTCCCGCATGATATTTTCAATTTTATTCAACGAGCGCTTTGATAAAGGTAGAACCGAATAAATTCCCGCACCAAGCTGCTTGATAAACCCCGCCCGTACCAGCAGTTGATGGCTGGCGACTTCAGCGTCAGCGGGGACCTCTCGTAATGTTTGGAAAAACAGATCGCTCATCTTCATAAATTCTTCTCCTAAAGCATATTAAAAAACAATCCCCGAATTATCGGGGGCAATAGTAAACAGTTGAAATCAAAATAGATACCGATTATATCTATTTGGCCCCTCCAAATTGAATTCCCGGCACAGAGGCCGGCGTAGGGACAGGGAATTTAATCATGTCACACTTCATATATTTAACCATGCTAGTTTATACCGTTTGAATTTTTTTTTGTCAAGAAATAACCCAAACGAATATGAAGAATAGCCTGGCACAGACCTTGCACATTATTAGACTATAGAAAAACAAAGCTGGAGGCTGACATGAACAAATTGGACACAACACAAATAATTCTCCTGGTAGATGCAGTCCTTTTCCTCTTAGGAGTGATTACTTTTATCACCGGGATCATCATTTTGGCATCGAAAGCAATGAGCCGCGATATTCGCACAATTTCCTCGCAAACGGCTCAGCTTGCCCAGAAAGGAATCGCCGAAGACGTTGCAGGCCTGGTGGGGAATGCCTCCGCTCTGATGAACGCCCTGCAGCAAATGGTTAAAACCGCCACTGGGATCGGTGTTTTCATGGTCATGCTCGGAATCCTCCTGATCGGCGCGTCCATTTTTGTTTTCCTGAATATTAACAACTTTCCCACATTCTAAGGCCTGCTGATGAGTAATTTACTTGTTCAAAACCTCAAAAAATTGTTCTCCGAAGACCAATTTGGTCAGATCATTCGTGGGTTAAGGACCGATGCTGCAGTCTGGACTGCAGTCCAGGACCCAGCAATAACAAAAAAAATGGTTGACCTTGCAGGTCCTGATCTTTCCCGCTGGACGCCAGCTTTTGCCGCCTTGACCATTTTAGGATTTTCGGACCTCTTTCCGAAGCTCAAGACGGATACTTTTTCATTGGATGAAAACCTAAAGAACCAGGCTTTGGTTGAACTTGAAAAAATCACCACTCAATCAAACGAAAACACATACCCCCTTCCAATTGAATCTGCTGTACTGGCAGCTCTTGCCCTCAGGGAACGCTGGTTGATATTAATGCAGCCAGACATTTCTGTATTTAAGGTCGAATCAAATCTTGCTGCCTGGAAATCAGTGATTGCCTGTTTGATTGGACTATTACCCGACCCCGCAAGCCTGATAACCGATCTGCTGAACGCCAATTCCCCAAAACTGCACACCCTGGCGATCCACGGCCTGACCACCAACCCGGCAGAAGAAGAACATCTTTCAGATGTTTTCTTGCGAGCAGCCCTCGAGCTCTCCCCGATTGCAAGGATCGACATTTTACGCCAGTGCACACAACTAAATCCCAAACTGGCAGAATTCCTGGCAATCAGATTGATCAAACAATTGGAGCTAGGAAATCGCCCTAACAATAATCCCTTTGATAATATTCAAAATCTCGTAGAAATGTCCGAGATGCTCAAGATTACTGGTCAGTACGAGCAAGCCATTCCCGCACTTGAAAACTTATGGCAAACCACGACCAACTTGCAAACTGACCTGACCGCTCAATTAGCCCAGGCAGCTGCGAAAAACAAGGATCAAGATTCAGCATTGTTAGCTGTTGAAAAGATCGCCAAGCTCGCAGACCAAATTCCGGTGGACGCCAGCGCTGATATTGCCCTGGCACAAATTCAAACTGGTCAGCTCGACCCCAATAATTTAGAGATTAAATCTATCCCAGCTACAAATAAACCAGAAACCCCTTCAGCCCTACTGGCTAAAGCGCAGTTGGCTGTAAAAAATAATCAACAGGACCAGGCTCAAACTTTCGCTGCCCAGGCATACGAAGCTACGATCCAATTCCTCCGCACGAAAGATACGCTGCCCTCAGACATTTCCAATACACTCACCCCCGATTTCCTTCAGGCTTTGATTGCGTGCTTGATTGAGCTGGAGCTTGCCATTGAGGCCAGTGAATTAGCTGATTCTGTTATTGCCATGCTTCCAAACCATGCGGAAATTGTGAATTTATTCAGCCAGGCAAAATTCCTTTCTGGTGAGACGACCAAATCACTCGAAAACGCGTACGTTGCCTCTGCTTTAGAACCCAACAATCCTTTTTACCGGCGCAGCCTGATCGAAATGCTGGTGAAAATGGAACGCTGGCAGGATTCTGTCAGGGAAGCAGACGCATACCTGGCTCAACTTGATACACCCAGCACGGCTGATATCCACCTGGTTGCCACCTGCTACCTGCACACCAAACAATATCGTGATGCTGCAATCATCGCCAACCGGGGCCTGGCATTAGAAACAGACAGCAGCGACCTTCATGCCCTGCTCGGAAAGATCTACCAGCAGGACAATAAGACTGAAAAGGCAGTAAAACACTATAATCAGGCGATCTTGATCAGCCCCCAGACCACGGAATTCTGGTCTGATCTCGCCATGCTCTACCAGGATCAGGGGAAAGTAGAAAAAGCTGAGGAAATCCTCTTTTCTGCTTTTGAGGTGATCCCCAACAACGCCCACCTCCACCTTCAGCTAGGTCAAATCCACTGTGCAAACAACAAATCTACAGAAGCCCTCGCTGAATTCAACATTGCCCATCAATACGTTGATGTAGAGACTACCCAAGAAACTCGGCAAGAAATCTTCACACAGCTCGGTACTCATTTACAAAATCAAGGGTATCGCCAAGAAGCACTTACCACGCTTGAGGAAGGTCACCAGGCCTTCCCGGTGAACCCAAAAATAGCTCATCTGCTGGGAAAGTCACTCTCGGATGATGGGAGAGATCAAGAAGCATTGGCAGCTTTTGAAATTGCTTCCCAATCTAAAAAAGTAACTGCCAACCTGCTCCTGGACCACAGTAAAGCCCTGCTGGCTGTTGGCGGAAAATCAGCCGAAGCAGCGGAAAAGATTTCACAGGCTTTGGAACTTGAGCCAAACAATCAGCTGTGCTCTCCCCTCCTGGGTGAAGCTGCTGCACAGTCCGGTGACCACCATCAGGCGATCAATATTTTCCAGAACGCTCTGCAGTCTGACCTTGCTAAAGATCCAACCTGGCAGGTAAAGCTCTCCACCAACCTGGCTAATTCAGCCTTTGAACTCAACCAACCTGAGATTGCTATCACCTTCTTGCAGGAATCTTTACAGAAATCTCCTGACAACTTATTAGCAAAACAAACCTTATGCCAGGCTTTCATTTATACCAACCTGAACAGGGATGCCCAGAGATTGATCGAGGAAATCCTTGAACAGAATCCACAGAACCTGGAAATCCTGATGTGGGCGTCTGATCAGGCGATCAAAATCAATGATCTTGATTATGCCTCTGAAGTTCTCAACCAGGCCAAAGAAATCGCCCCCCAGAAAGCCGACATTATGGTCCGCCTGGGATACATTCAGCTCGAAAAGGGCGAAGAAGCAGTAGCCAGAGAGACCTTTGGTCAGCTGTTCTCCGCAGAAAATGTGGACATCAGCAACCTGCGCCTCGCCGCTCAGGCCTTAATTGGTCTTGGTGATATTTCCAGCAGCATTCCTTATCTTGAGAAAGCGCTGGAACTCAGCGATTATAAATCCAGCGACCTGCTCCGAGAGCTGACCATCCTGCACCTGCAATCTGGTAATGATCAAGCTGCCCTCGAGACTGTTCAGAAACAAATCAAGATCCAGCCGATGCAGTCCAGCTTACATGTCAGCGAAGCAGATATTTTCTGCAAGCTCTCCCAACCCAATGCAGCGCTGAACAGCATGCTGAAAGCGCTCAAACTTGCCCCGGATTCTGCACCACTGCATCTCAAAACTGCCAGACTGCAACGGACAAATCACGATCTCTCGAAGAGTCTCTTCCATATCAAACGCGCTCTGCAAGCAGATGCTGCTGATCCCGAAATTCAGATCCAGGCTGCGGAGGTGCTCCAGGCATGCTTGTTAGATGAGCAAGCCTTGTCAGTGACTTCCTCGCTGCTCGAGAATGAACAGCCAAGCCCCGCAGCGCTTGTCTTGAGAGCTGAACTGCTCCTGGATCAGAGTTTTGAAAAAGACCAGGATCAAATTGAAGATTTGGTCCGGATGGCGGCCCGCTTGTCTAGCAGTGACCCCAAACTGATGGCCCTCCAATCCCGAATCGAATCCCTTTTCGGTGACTCTTATAGAGCAGAAAGTATTTTTGAACAGGCAATGCTCAATCTCTCCGCCTATGATGTCAAAGAGCTGGACGATCTATCCCTGAGCACAATAAAACTCTCCCTTGCTAAAGCTGCACTTGAGATGAAGAAATGGGATATCTCCATATACTTCTCAAAGGAAGCACAGAAGCTAACTCCGAATGAACCCGCTCCTTATTTACTGCAGGTGATTGCCTATACAAAACGAGCTGAGGCCCATTTCCGCAGCAGAGCAATCCATATGGGCAACCCAACCTCCGTATCGATTGCCAGACACCCAATTACGATAGCAGCTTTCAACCAGGCAATCGAATCCACCGAAAGCTTTGCCCCCGCCCCATCCGCCAACAATACACTCAGCCGCTGGCGCACACGTGGAGAGCTTGCCTTGTTGGATAAAGAGCCAGGCACATCGATTGACACATTGAGCGAAACTCCTGATGACTTTGCCGCCCTGCTGACGGCTTTTAATAAAGCAGAAATCGTCCCTGATATAGACCTCTCACGGCATCATCAATCGGCAGAGGTGATTTTCCAACGGGCACTGCTTAATTCACAGCTGGACCCAGAACAAGCGCTCACATTGGCTGAGACTCTCGTTCAGATGACCCCCAACAACCCTGAATATGCCGCATTGTATGCCTTCCTTGCCAAAGCGGTTGGAGAAGATCAGGTTGCATTAAACAGCATCGAACACGCCATCAGGCTGGTCAGCGGCGAGTCGTTGTGGCACGCCTTAGCTGGCGAACTGCATATGACCTTCTCCAACTACCCTGAGGCAATCAGCCACTTTGAACTGGCTCAGAAGATCGACGAAACCAACCCAGCACACAGCTTCAACCTTGGAAAAGCATATGCAGCCAATAACTATTACGCAAAAGCGATCCCAGCCCTTGAAAAAGCTGTCGATCAAGCCCCGCTCGAGCCAGAATACTGGATTTCACTGGCGAAAACTTATCAAAGCAGCGAGCAGGACGATTCTGCCATCGAGGCGGTCAAGAAAGCGTTGAAATTAGCGCCGAACAGCCTAAAAATCGTGCTGTCTGCGGCAGAAATTGCCACTCAGTCTGAAACAGAAAGCGCCGTAGGCGAGAAATTGGCTGCTAAAGCCGTATCCATGGCAACCCAATCTTCCGTAGAGATCATTCAAATTTGTGAGCTGCTGGTCAAGCTCAATCAAATTGAGCAGGCGCTGGTTTACATCAACGGAAAGATCGATTTAGCCGTTGAGCAAATTCCTCTGCTGATCCAGCGGGCGAAACTGATTGGTTTACAACAAGGCAGCCAGGAAAAACTCAACCTGCTGATCGAACTCGCCAAAGAAAATTCCAAAAACCCATTGATCTTTGCTAATCTGGCCGATGCCTACATTGATACAAACAATCCTGAGGAAGCAATTCGCTCTGCCCAGTTTGCGCTCAAGTATGCCGACCAATCACTCGACCTCCCCCACCGGGCAAAGCTGCATTACCAGCTCGGCGTGCTTCTCCGTCAGTCCGGTCAGCTCGACCAGGCATTACACCAACTGACGCAAACACTGCAGCTCACCCCGAACTTCCTGGCAGCTCACCTGGAGATCGGTGAAACACTGACCCAAAGAAATGAATTCGAAAAAGCCTTAACTCATTACCAGACGGCGATTGAAATTTCGCCGAATGACCCCAGAGCTTACAAAGAAGCTGGGATGCTGCTCAAAGAAGGAAAAGATTATCTCGGCGCAGAAACCATGTTCCGGCAAGCTTATGCCCACGATAAAAACGACCTATTCATTCAACGCCAGCTGGCGGCTGTGATCGCCCTGGCATTAATTCACCAGCCAAGGTAAACAGGATAATCCATGGAAAATCTAACAAGCACTTACACCAAATCCAGAGTTATCAACCGCAGTACGCTGCTTGCCATGCTTAACGCGGCGGTCTCGACCGGAGCAACCAAATTTGCCCGCAGGGCTGCCGCGATGTGGCTGGAGGCGTTTTCCGGCGACTTGGCAGTCGAATACCAACAAGCCGCAGCGATGTTGAAAGATGACCTGGTCACAGATGCGATACCAATACTCAAACAAATTTGTTTCACTGACCCAGAATACCTGGCTGCCCAGCGTCTATTGGCATATTCAAGCGGGCACGCTCAATACTCGTCAGTGGCAACTGCCCAAGGCTGCATTGCAGCTTTAGGCGGCAGCTACCGGGGAAGCAGTCCTGCCCCTGAATGGGCTGACCTGCTGGTAAAAGCTCGTGAAGCTGAGCGCACAAAAAATATTTCTGAAGCGCAGCAATTCTATCTAGAAGCACTCACCCTGCAGCCAAACACGCCATTACCAGCTGTGCTGCATCTGAAATTCACTGTGGAACAATATGACTGGAAAACCAATTACAAATTAGGCGAACAGTATATTGCCCGCTGGCCTGATGCGCTCTCCTGCATCCTCACACATGCAAACACGCTCACCGCCGGCGGCGATCAAGGACAATCGGTCAGCTTACTGCATCAAGCAGCATCCCTGGACATTGGCGGGCAGGTCGCCGCCCGGTTGTGGGGCACAACCCATGCATATCTCGGCATCTGGCCGCAGAACCCCACCCTGGAATTTAACCTCCCCATCCCCGCTGAAGTAGCCGCAGTGCTGGGCTGGAATCAGCTGCCTCAGGGGAGTGAATCCCGGAAAAAATCTTCCCGAATATTTAACTTCAAGCAAACATCAAGTGATAATACTGAAGAAGAAATCAACGTCTCAAACCAGGTAATCGAATCCGCAAAAGAAGAATTTGAAAAACTTGCGTCAAAGCTGAAAAAATCAGACCTCGGAAATGGCGATGGCCGCTTCCCAGTTTATCTGGTGATCACCTCGCAGCAGGGGCTTGAAAAACAATATGGCATCGACCAGCTGGCATCGATTGACGCCGCTCTCAAGCAAGTGGTGACAGCAACCCAGATGCTGCCCAATTGGAACTCCTATCTGGTGTATGTCGATGAAGCCACCTCAACGGACCAATTTGGCCTCCCCCCGGCGAAAGCGAATGACGCCTGGGCAATTAAATCCCTGATTAACAAACTAGACGAGCGTCTTGCACAGGGAGGAGAAATGATTGGTGCAATCTTGATTGTTGGTGGGCCGACGGTGGTACCCTTCCACCACCTGCCAAATCCAATTGATGACTTTGATACCGATGTGCCTTCAGACAACCCGTATGCCAGCTCGGATGAAAATTATTTCGTGCCCACCTGGCCGATTGGCAGGCTCCCGGGCAGCGGCGACAGCGACCCAACCGCCTTACTGCGCCAATTAGAGAAGGTGAACCGAGACCGTAGTGCCAGGATCACCCAGAACAGCCGCTCCTTCTTCCTGAGATTGTTCGATTGGCTGCGATCAAAGATCAGCATGAATAGCAGCAAGCACAACTTCGGTTATTCTGCCGAAGTCTGGCAGCGGGCTGCACATTCTGTTTTCCGCCCGATCGGGAAAGCGCACACCTTGATGATTTCCCCACCGACAGAAGCGGTTAATTTCGAGCGCAAGAAACAAAAACCAAGCCGTCTGGCATACTACAACCTGCATGGGTTGGAAGATGCCCCGGAGTGGTACGGGCAGAGAGACCCGATTGAAACGATTAATGGCCCTGACTATCCGATTGCACTACGCCCTAAGGATATCCAAAACAGCGGCAGTGCCCCGCACATTGTGTTTTCCGAAGCCTGCTTTGGAGCGAATATCTTCCAAAAGCGGATTGAGGATGCCATTGTGCTCAAGTTCCTGGACTCAGGCACCAAGGCAGTTGTCGGCTCAACCTGCACCTCCTACGGCTCAATCGCTCCCCCGCTGATCGCCGCAGATCTCTTAGGCAAGGCATTCTGGAGCATTCTCAAAGATGGCTACCCTGCCGGTGAAGCGCTGCGCAGAGCAAAAATCCATCTGGCGAAAGATATGAACCGCCGGCAAGGCTACCTCGATGGTGAAGACCAGAAAACCCTGGTTTCCTTTGTGCTTTACGGCGACCCATTAGCCCAGCCTGATTTATTGAATGAGAACACCGCTGCAAAGGCTAACTTACGCCTGACCTACGATTCAGAAAATATCCACACAGTCTGTGACAAGGTCAATCACCCCAACGAAAATTCGATCCCGCCTGAGGTGGTCAAACAGGTCAAATCTGTGGTCAACCAATATCTCCCCGGAATGAGTAATGCCCAGGTGCACTACAGCCACAGTCATGTAGAGTGCAGCGGTCACGATTGCCCCAGCAACCATATGGGCGCTAAGACTGCACCAGATCATCCCCTCACCCGCAAAGTGGTGACACTCAGCAAGAAGTATGAAAGAGGCAAGAGCACCCATCACCAACACGCACGAATAACGATTAATGCCAAAGGCGAGATGGTAAAACTGGCAGTATCCCGCTAGTCAGTCTGCGAGCTGTGTAATTCAACAAATTCACTTTGCCTTGTAATCAGATCAAATAAAACCATCGTGCTGCGTCCGTTCAGGCCAAGAATTTCTCCTGGATTGAGCAGCACGGTTTTATTTACCTGTTCAAGACTGGCGGTATGGTTGTGCCCAAAGCAAACCAAGTCATATTCCCCCGATTGAGCCAACCTTTTCCCAATTTCAGGGTAATGATTCATGGCTATGCGCAGGCCTTCGACTTCCAGTTCAGCCAGCTCACCATACAGCGCAAAATTGCCAGACTTGGCCGCAAGATTCGCCACAGCCTGGTGATCGCCGTCATTGTTGCCCCACACCAGATGGACAGGAATATCCCCCAAGCCTTCCACCAGCTGATTCACCATGAATGGGGAAATCAAATCGCCGCAGTGCAGCACTGCCTGACATTCCCGCAAATGAGGTAACGCCTCTTCCATCCGCCAAAAATTATCATGAGAGTCACTGAGAATTCCAATCTGCATCGAGTACCTTCCTCTCCATCGCAATTGTGTTTATGATACACTCTATCCTATCAAATTTATTCAGGATCACAAGACATGAAACAAAAGTTTATCGATACTGCAGTTACCGTAGTCAGTATGGTCATTATGTTCGCCGCTGGCTATTACACAAACCATTTGATCAATCCTCCAGAACTTGACATGCCAGTACTTTCCCAGGCACGAGAAGTCATGGAAAACCATGCCTGGTACCCTGTCCCGCCAATCAAGGAGCAGGAATACGGGATGATCGCAGGTCTGGTAGCTTCTTATGACGACCCTTATGCCTCCTTTATCGAACCATATCAGCACGAATTGTACACCGATACTTTCCAGGGCAGCTTCGGTGGGATCGGCTCAGAGGTCACCAAAAACCAGGCTGGCGAGATCTTGCTTTATCCTTTCCCTGACAGCCCTGCGAATGAAGCAGGGATCGAAGATGGAGACCGCCTGGTATCGGTTGAGGGAACCGAGATCACCGAGGAGGATTCTTTGGATTCGGTGGTATCTATGCTGCGTGGCCCGGTTGGACAAAAAGTGAGCCTATCCGTTTACCGGCCTTCCCAGGAAACCACCCTGGATTTTAAGATTAAGCGCCAGGAATTTGCCCTTCCTTCGGTAACCTGGCGGATTCTTGAGGAGGATGCAGAGGTTGGCTTAATCCGGGTTAACCTAATTGCTGACACAACACCTGATGAAATACAACAGGCGGTGGAAGATTTAAGTTCTTCGAATGCTTCAAAATTTATCCTGGACCTGAGAGGGAACGGCGGCGGTTTACTTGAAGCAGGGGTTGAGATCGCCAGATTGTTCCTCGAAAAAGGGACGATCATCGAGCAGCAGTATGCGGGTTCTGATTTGGAAAGCTACAAGGCAAAACAAACCGGCGATCTGGCTGAAATCCCCCTGGTAGTGCTGATCGACCACAGCACCGCCAGCGCCTCAGAGATTATTGCCGGTGCCCTCCAGCAGCAGGATCGGGCAATCTTGATCGGTACACCATCTTTTGGGAAGAACGAGATTCAATATGTTTTCAAACTGCAGGATGATTCAAGTATCCATGTCACAGCGGGAAAATGGTGGCTCCCAGGAGAAGAGTCGATAGAAGACTTTTTCCTCTCACCAGATATCGTCATCTCTCCAGAAAATTACTCCGACAGCGAGCATTTTCTTAAAGCCATCGAGTATTTTTCAAGCATCGATTAATTTTTCAATCTGATTCAAATCACAAAAAAATCCCAGCTTAAAATACGGCTGGGATTTATCTGTTTTTACTTCTCAGGTCAGCTAACCGGAACCACCCTTAATAACTCAGCGATAATTTCATCTGGGTTAACCTGTTCTGCCTGTGCTTCGAAATTGAGCAATATGCGGTGGCGCAGCGCTGGGAATACCACACCGTGCACATCTTCGATTGCCACCGCTTTGCGATTATCCAGCAGGGCAGCCACTTTAGCGCCCCATACAACCGCCTGTACACCGCGCGGGCTGGCCCCCACCCGCAGATGCCGGCGCACACTGTCGATTGCTTCGGGTGAATCCGGCCGGGTTGCATTGACCAGGCGAGCCACATAGCGATAAACCTGGTCAGCGATCGGGACCTGTTTTGATAGAAACTGCATGGCCATCAAGGTACCCGCCGAGGCGACCTGCTCAGCTTTCGGAAGTTCCGCACCAGTAGTCCGCTTGGCAATCTCAACCAGCTCATCCTCACTGGGATATGGCACCTCCAGTTTGAAGAGGAAACGGTCGAGCTGCGCTTCCGGCAGCGGATAGGTTCCTTCCATTTCAATCGGATTCTGGGTTGCAAGCACAAAGAAAGGTTTTGGCAGCTGGTACAAGCTTCCTCCCACCGTAACACTGCCCTCCTGCATCGCCTCTAACAGTGCAGATTGAGTACGCGGCGCTGCACGATTAATTTCATCCGCCAATACCAAATTGGCGAACAAGGGACCTTTCTCAAATTTGAATTCTCGTTCGCCCTGCTCCGAGGTGACCAGGATTGTACTCCCGATAATATCGGCAGGCATCAGGTCAGGCGTAAACTGCACCCGGTTGTAGCTGCAATCCAGCACTTCTGCAAGGGTTTTTACCAAGATTGTTTTGCCTAAGCCAGGGACACCCTCTAACAACCCATTCCCACCAGCAAGCAAAGTGATCAGTAAATCACGTACTAACTTTTGCTGTCCAACAATAACTTTGGACAGCTGGGCTTCAATCTGGTTCGCAGCGCTGCGATATTCTTCTATACTGATCGACATGGTTTTATTTTCACTCATCTTTGTACTCCGTCTGTTTAAGGTCTTCGCCAGGGCATTTTCCACCGTCGGAATGCAATTTCCAAAGGCCATAAGATTATAATTAATCCAAGCAAAATTTCAAAAGAATTCTCTTTTCCAAGCAAACTAACCTCATTTTCGGTTGAATTTTGCAGTTTTCCGAAGCTGGTCGAGTTAATACCTGGAAATTCTGTCCATTTTTGAAGCAATTCCTTGCCCACTTTCGGGGCCTTGAACTGCCATTCGACCGGATAGTTCACCGTGAATGGTACCCCAATTTCTTGTTCCTTCCCATTGATTTCGTACTGAATTACGCCGCGGTATCCGCCGAATTGCGGAATAGGAAATTCAATCTGGTACTCCCCAGGACCGATCGGCAGCATCAAAAACCTTGACGGCAGATTGGATTGATCGGTGTAGATAAATTCTGGGGCGAGATGATTGATTGGGAAACCATCTAGATCAAAAACCTTGAAAGTCACCTGGGCTTGTTGCTGATCAACCAGCAGCTCAACTGAGGAGAAATCAAATCTTGGGTCAGGCAGCGAATATTGGATCACCTGGCGCCAAAACTCTCCCGCCTGTGACCAGGAAACCATCCCCGGGACCCATTCAGCGCCCATATCTCCCATCCAGGCAACGACATGCCCGTGACCCACCTGCCAGGAAGACAGCAAAGGATCATCGAAGTTCCCGGAGAGCAGGATGTCCTCAGCTCCGAAATCAACCTTGCTGGATACCGCATTGTATCCAAATATGCGTGGAAAATTGGACATCTCAATCCCGTTTAAAACCGGATGATTCTGAATGCCTGCCACAGAATTTGTTTCCCCGACCTGAATATTTTCACTGTGAGCGGCTTTACTCTCAGAGACCATCACCCCGGGAAGGTCAGCGGGGTCAAACACCTGGTAAAAGCGCCCATTCCCTTCTTGGGCGATAAAAGACAGGGTTTCCTCATCGCTCTCGTAACCCAATGCGATCGTAGAGATGGAGATGTTTTGCCGGCGGCCGATTGCAGTCAAAATTTCAAATTTCTCAAGGGTATCCTCATCGTTATCACTGGCTCCATCCGACATGAGCAAGATGTGTTTATATTCGGTTGGTTTGGTCTCGATGATCTTGGCGAGCGCTTCCTGCAATGCCTGGCTGATCTCGGTGCCACCGCTCGCCTTGATTTGACTGACAGCATCAAGCGCTAATCGCAGGCTGATCCCATCCCCCACTTCAGTAATATCCACATCCCAATTGGTATAACTGTTAAACGTAAGCACGCCGAGGTAATCTTCCGGCCTCAGGCTCTCAATTGCACGCGCGGCAGCTTCTTTGGTCAGCTCGATCGGGGAGATGTCACTGTCCTCGTCTTGCGCCATGCTGCCAGATCGATCAAGTACCATCACATAGGTGGTTGGGTGGCGTTCTATCCGCTCTGGAGCGGTAAGGTCAACAGGGAGCAATGGTTCCAACCGGGTATTCTCATACCCTCCGAGATTGTAGCTATTGCGCCCACCAAGGACGACCAAAGAACGACCATAATCCAAAACAAACGATTCCAGACTGATCATCTGTTCATAATTTAAGTCCTGAGAGAGAAGGTCGAAGAGCAGGATTGCCTGATATCCTGCGAGCTGGTCGCGGGAGGTGGTCAGGTCATAGGGAGAAACCGTATCGATCTCAAGACCCTCATCTGCCAACGCCTGCGAAAGCTTGTCTGCCGCCTGGGTGCCGCGGCTGACCAGCAAGACCTGCGGCGGTGGAAAAACCTCGATTGCAGCATAGATCGAATTGTTGTGCTCAAACTGATCATTATCTATTTTTACCGTAACGTCGACCAGCATAATCCCTGGGTCTCCGGACCGCAATCGAATAGCCGCCAGATTGTCCCCTTGATCAACCTTAACCAATATCTCCTCTTGATAGGTTCCATTAACAGTGATGCCTACTGAAACCTGACCTGCGGCAGGAGATTGAATCGGGAGGTGGATGTTAAATTCAGAATTTTCCCACACTCCGCTGGGACCAAGAACTTCTCCCAGAATAAGATCATTTTCCATTGTTTTCCCCAGCAGATGAACGAGGGCGAAATCAACATTGTCATTGCTCATTTCGATCAGTTGTTTTTCTATTTCTGTGTGATCCAGAACCACCCCGTCAGAAGCAATGATGATCTTTCCATTCTGGCCAGAGATGAGGTCGTGAGCGGCTTCCAATGCTGCTGCCAGGTTGCTCTCCTGTGTGCCTACCTGTGGCCATTGGCCTGAAAGCATCATCCCGGGCTGTTCACCAAAGGGGATCACGATTCGTTTTGCACCACTTTCTATCCAATCTTCAGCAAAATCCCAGGCTTCATCTAATGACTGCTGATCAATGCTATCTGAGACATCAATCAGCATAATTTCGAGGCCAGCCTGCCTGGATTGCTCCTTGCTCTGATTGAGTGCAAAATAGCTAAACAGCAAGAGAACAAGCAATCCAATCCGAACTGCTAAAGCAAATTGTCTTCGCAAAGCAATTTTTTGCGCGTACCATACCAGACCCAGCACGGCAAAGATCGATAAAACCCAGGGAGCAAACAGCTTTACCGCCATGCGCGCCATGCCTCCAAAACGAGTAGAATTATCACAGATCCCAGCAGCCAGGGGGTGAGATCAACCAGGATTTTCTGATCTTCCCAGGCGTCAATCTCTTGATCTGAAACATCCTCGGTCCACGGACGCGGACGAAGGTCACTCTCTTCGTAATCTCCCGAATTCACCCCAAAATATATTTGCCCAGTATCAGTGGGCTCGCTCGGACTATTCACTGAGTATCGACCAAATTGTCTTAGTTCGAACTCGCCTTTGTTGTCAAGCAGGGTTGAAATTCCCGCTGGATCGATGATTGTAATTCCCTCTGGCAATGATATTTGTGGGAATTTGATGATTTCGCCAATTAGATATGATTGCTCAACCTGGAATTCGCGGTTGGTTTCGACCACATTCGAAATTAATAACGGGAAAGAAGGATGCATCGTCAGGTTCCCAACAGTCAGCTCTGGTAAAAAGACGAGGAGATTACCAGTGGGCAGCTCAGCTTGAAGCAGGAGCGGGATTTCTCCCGCAGCAACCAAAGGATCGAATTCTGACTGCCAGAGCGGGATAGCTCTGCTTTCCTGCCAGCGGACACCGGCAAAGTCGATGTCTCCGGTAATTGGACCATAATGGATCTCAAGCGGCTGGTTGATTAAATTTACTCCCCGCACCTGGAGCAGGTCAGAACCGGAGGGAGGGTCAAAAACCAAGATCGACCCAGCTGGCCAATCCGCAGGGAGGAATTCACGAAACACGGTCAGGTTGAACCGCGCGGAATCCCGGTACTCAAGCGGGTCGATGACCGTTAAATCCAGGTCGGGGATTGCCCGCAAGGCTCGCTCCAGCGCCCCTGGCTTTGCGGCAACCAGGGCAACGCTGAGCTTTTTCTCAGACCAATATCCTATTCCGGCGGAATTGTCCTCTAGCAGCGGGTCAGACCCACTTAGTTCAACATGCAGATAATCTGGCTCTCTATGCAGGGTCAATGCATAAGGCTGGCTGGAATCAGGAAGCAGCTTAACTTCAGCCCGGTGGACCTCAACTCCATCTTCGATCACCCGGATTTGATGAACGCTTTCATCTGTGGAATGATTAAGGATATTTGCGTACAGTTGATAAACGCCTTCGGAAATTTTTAGCATCTGCAAATCTGTGACCGCCTGATTCGGCCAGGCTTTTCCATAAAAGTGCCAATCGATTGGAAGTTCGTACTCCCAATCATCCGCTAAATCGAAAGCACCATCGGTAAAAATATGAACCTCAACTCCCTGCTCAAATTCAAGCGTCGCTTCAGCCAGCACAAAACCAGCCTGAAGTTGGAAACCGCTTCCGCCTGCGGTTAATTCAGAAATCCGTTTGGTCAATGTTGCGCGTGAAATTTCTGAGGTATCTCCAACAAGCTCGACATCATTTCCCAAGGCAATGACCGCAATGGCTGATTGACTTTCAACACCACCGATCAGTTCAATCAAATCAGCTTTTGCAGCAGCAAACCGGCTGGGTGCCAGATCAACAGCCAACATAGAAGTTGAAGTGTCCACCAAAATAATCACCTGACGCCCTTGCCCAAAAAGCGCAGGGAGTTTAATCTGAGGCTGGGCGAATGCCAGACTGATCGCAGCCGCGACCAACAAATCAAGCAGCAGCAGCCAACTTAATTTGATTCGCCGTGGTTTGCTGCCATGTGATTTTTTATCCAAAAATGACCACAAGACCAGGCTGGATACATCGAAATGCTGCTTTCTCTCAAAAAAGAGGTGCAGCCCGATGATCAGGGGCAGGCTGATCATCCCGAGGAGGCCTAACGGGTTCAAAAAGCTCATCGATTCACCAGGATATTTTTTGCCCGCAGATTTGGGAGTACCTCTCCCTCAAGAGAAGCGTTGGTATTAACCAGGGTGTAAGATACATGGTGCTCGACACATGCCATATCCAGACGTTTTTGCCAATCGGAGACCCGCTGGTGATACTTGGCCAAAGCCCTTGCAGTCAGATCGAAATTGACCTTCTTATGGGTTTCAACATCCTCCAGTTCGATAGATCCTCTGATTACCGGGGCTAATTCCTGGGGATGAAGCAGATGAACCACGTTTACCATCCACGCAGGCGTCGGTAAACCGCCCAAAATTTCAGATAGTCTGTCCGCCTCTAGCAGATCAGATAAAATAAAAACAATCCCCCCATTCATCACCGATGTTCTTAATTTGGTCAAAGCTTGTCCAAGGCTGGCTTCGCCTGAATAATTGAGCTGATCCAAATATCGGGCGGTGGAGTTGAATTGTCCCTTTCCAGAAATTGGCCCTAGCGCCTTATTACCTCGCCCGCCGTAGGGCTGAAGATATAATCGATCCCCATAATCCAGCGCTAAATAGGACAACATCGAGGCCAGTTTCTTTTGAAGGACTGATTTCGGCGGCGCCCCCCAATGCATTGACCCGCTGCAGTCAAGTAATATAAAAATGTTAACCGATTTAGTAAGCTCCCCTTGCCTGATGATCACGCCATCCTGGCGGGCGGATGCGCGCCAATCCACATAGCGAATATCGTCACCAGCCGTATAGCTGCGGTGCTCAATGAATTCGGTGGATGGTTTCCGCCGGTGACTGCTGCGCGCCCCCGTCCGGCTGCCGCTCAATTCCTTGCTTGCCTGGATCTGCAGGCGGTTAAGTTGGCGGAAAATCGCTGAGCTCAAGGATGCCGAATAGCTCCTCTGAATTTCTGAGGAGCTATCAACCTGAGATCCTGGCTCTTTATTGAGGCGTAAAATACGACGAAACCACATTGTTATTTTTCCAAGAATATGAATATGAGGGCAAATCAGTTCCCTCGTTTGAGTCAAAGTTAACCCCGTCTAGATTGACCTCGTCTCCCAACACCAATACTGAATCTGCACTGCCCCCACCCGGGACAGCCAATAAATCCGAGATATCTTCAGCGCTCTCGACCAAAACCCCCTCCCCTTCACCAGCCAGACGGGGGATTGGGGCATCCTCATCTGTGTTGGCGTCCTGGTCTACAACCGCGTGATTATTATGATTTAGATTTCGGAGCAATTCCGCCACCTCCCCCAACGAGCGTTTGATTTGCTCAACTTCCCCGTTCTCAAGAGCTTCGGTCGCAGCGCTAAAAACATCAGTGATCGATTGATACTTCGAGAGGTACAGCTCCCTCACCAATCCATTGAATTGGTCTGCAACCAGGAGATGAGTATTTGTTGACAGGCGGCCAGCATTCTCTGAAATCAAATCCAGCTGCTTTGCCGCTTTGGAAAGATTTCCTTTTGTCAAAGCAGTTCCGAAACCAGCAGTGGCAGTATTATTCAAAAGCCCTTCGCCAACATGTTTTAATGCCTCCATTATTTTTTCATTTTCTTCTGGAGTGAACTCGACAAGATCCCCACCAGCAACCGTCTCAGCCTGAAGAGCAGCTGTCCGGGAGATTGGAGATTGGCCGGGGATCCCCGAAGGAAAAACATCCAAGAAACCAGGCTCGCTTCCCAAACCGGGGAGCAAACTTATCTCAGATCCAGTCACCACAGAATCGAATAAATCCAATCCTGAAAGGTTGATCGTCGCCAGCAGTAAAACCACAACGACGAGGGCTTCCAGATCATTGCGGAGCCGCCAACCTTTTTTCAATACTCGACGGATCAGCTCCGGGAGCAAAATTGCAGTCTCCTGCAGGAGGGCAGTATTTAGCTCATTTTGTGTGAATGAAACTTCTTTTTCGGATTCGGAAACTTGATAAGAGGTGGAGATTTGTTCCTGCAGTTCAAGTTTTCGATCGACCCGCCACAGGAAATCGGAGAATTTAACTGGTTTAACCAACAGCGTCAGTAGAGAGATCAGTCCGGCGGCTGCCGAGATCAACAGCCAATAATCAGGGTTATCCAGCTGGCCGCTAAAAGTGTTTATCCCCCAACAGAAAATGTAAACTGCTCCGCTGATCCAGGCGCTGCGCACCAGCAGGCGGATTGCCTTCTGAGCTACAGCCAGGCAGTAAAGCCATCGGAAGCGACTTGATAGTTTCATAACAGATCAGCCTCGACCGGATAAGGTTTCCGCGCAGAAATAGCCTGACGAATGATCAGCCCGGTGCAGACAAGTATCACCAGGGAGATCAGGAACTGGAAATAAGTATTCTGCTGGATACCCAGGAGAGACAAGAGGATCAAAACCTGTTCGCCGCTCTCCGTGTCACCAAGGGCAAGCAACCGCTGCCCAATCGATAAAATTTCCTTGCTCCTGAATGGGTTGATCCCAATCCCCTGCTGGCGAATCAGGTCAAGGCCAGCACGGAGATCAAGTACCTCTTTTGAGACGGCGAGATATGCCTCAAGTTCTGATACTCTGCGCGTATCTCCAAGTTGTTGGAAAAGGTCCAGGGCGAGTGCGCCAGCAGTGTAGCTCTCTTTATACTCCCCAGATAAGAGAGCATCCCGCGCCTGCAAGGTAAGCTGGTCTGCTTCTACCCCCAGTTTGGCTTTGGCCAGTAATCCCTGAGCAGCAATGAGCTCGTCTGGATTACCGAAAATTTCAATAATGAAGACTGCTTCATCAAGCCGTAGAACCGATTCTTGATAGGCTCCAGCATCAAGAAGTTGACGAATAACATCCAGATCGTAAGCATGAAAAATATTTACCTGCCAGCGATGATCGAGATAGACAGGGAAATATGTTTCCCAGTGCTCCTCAAGCCCCTGGATGCTGCTCCCATATACCTCTGCAGCTGCCTCGTGATAACCCTGTTTATGATTTATTTCTTTGAGAAAATCAATAAATTTTTCCCAACCGTACACATCGACCAGATAGGCCACTGTACTGGTCGATTGCAGCAAGGCGCGCTGATCAGATAAAGGCGCGTTTTCTTCCCAGAGCACTTTCCAGTTCAGCTCTGCCTCTTGAGGGCGGCCGCCAGCTTCAAAACGAGACGTAAAGGTCTCTCCTGGATCCTCGAAATAACCGCCTAAGCCATTCAACAGTCCCGGGGGAGCAAATCCGCCGGAAAGCTCACCAGCAAACAAGACGGCTAACTCGTGGCGGACCCCATTAAGCACAGCAGGCTGCCAGCTGTCCTCTTCTCGAATTTGATGTAGGAACAAGGCGATCTCACGCGTGCCTGCCCGGCTGTGAGCAGTGCCTTCCCCAAGAAATGGAGTCTGGGGATTCAGGCAGTAGAAATCATCGTGCAGCGGGTAAATTCTCAAGGTGATTGGTAGCAATAAATTTGTTTTAAAAACCTTGCGATAATCAACAAGCATCTGGTTGATCTCCGTAGATAGCTCATTGACGAGATCAGTGGAAAACCTAGTAAAGCCTAATGGGTAAACGACAACAAATCCGCCCATACCTTTTTCCTGCCAATCCAAATCGGTGAAGCAAAATTCCTGCTTAAAAGGTGACGCGTTTACAGTATTTTGCCTCCCAAATAAAACAACGGGGATTAACAAGAGAGCCAGCAAACCGACCCGATACCACCTTCGATTCCTCATTAGTAACGAATCTTAGCATAGAACGAAAATGCATGCAAACTTGCGGCTCAGCCATGTCCTTAATAATCTTCACCAATTCACTCAGAGTATGCTAGAATCATTCTCATGGAGAAGGTAAAAATAATCGCCAACAACAAAAAAGCGAGGCATGATTATTTTATTCTCGAAACTTTCGAAGCTGGGCTCAGCTTGCAGGGAAGCGAGATAAAATCGATCAGAGCCGGTCGTGTCAGCATCAAAGAAGCTTACATAAAAGTCGATGGCAAGCAAGCCTGGCTGGTTAACGCGCATATCTCTCCGTATGATCCTGCCAGCAGGGATAACCACGATCCGCTCCGAGAGCGCAAGCTTTTGCTGCACAAGAAAGAAATCAAACTGCTCTGGGATGAGTTCCGTCAAAAAGGGATCACCATCATTCCAACGAAAGTATATCTAAAACGCGGGAAAGCTAAGGTTGAAATCGCGATTGTCAAGGGAAAGAAAAACTACGACAAAAGAGATTCAATCGCCAAGCGGGATGCTCAGCGAGAAATCGAACGGGCGATGAGAAAAAAATACTAACCAATGAACGCCTATACGATAGCTGGGATCAATACCCTTTCAAATAAAGAAAAGCGCGAAATATTCTTACCTTTAATTCCCAGGGGGCTGTTTGAGCGTTTCTCCCTTCCGGCAGATTTGTTCGATGGAGACGGAAATTCTTTGATCACCTTCGATAAAGGTCCGGAAGGACAAGATTTGGAATTAAAAATATTCCATCAATATGGTTTCAGAGACCCGATCCTCTACAGCCATCTCACCGACACGCTTCTCAGCCAGGTGCATGTTTTGCTCTATATCATGAACGACCCAACTTCTCCCCGATTTGATGTGGATTTTCTCCCGGATGGCACTCCGACCAATTTTGGCACCAGCATCCGCAATGTCCCCGCCGAGGAGGCTGCCATGGCCGCCGGACTGCTCCCTGGCCAGATTCGAAGGGGCTTCAACCTGCTCTCTGAAGCAGTGGTTGCCTTTGAAGATTTTGTTGAAGGCTTGAAGCACACCATGTATTTCCTGGAACCCCTCTACTACCACAATGCAATCATTTTTGAACGCTACGGCTATAAGTATCAGGAAGGGAAGCGAAGGATGGAGGAAATCCACCGCCGCTTTTCTGAAGACACAATCCTGATTGACAAACTGGACGGCACCACCTTTAGAAAACCCGAGGCGCAGCAGAGCATCTTCTACCGCTCGTGGGCGATTCACGATGGCATCCTGGAAGAGCCCTACACCGATGTGACCATGTACAAGGTGCTCGGAATTAAGGACAAGCTCAATACCGCCCCCGATATTCCCTGGATTTAAGGACGCTAATGTTAAACAACAATTTACTCGCTTTCATTATTACCTTTGCAGCCTCGATCCTCTGGCTGCGAATCAATGATTTCGCCGCCCACCGCGGCTGGATCTCCAGCTGGCTTAGCCGGAAATTCATCCACATCGGTACCGGCCCCTTATTCGTGATCTGCTGGGTGCTGTTTGATTCATCCTTCTCCTCCAGGCTGCTGGCAGCGATCATTCCCTTGCTAATTACCGTTCAATTCTTATTGGTTGGTCTTGGTGTAATCAAAGATGAAGCCTCGGTAAAAGCGCTTTCCCGCAGCGGCGATCGCCGAGAAATTTTACGAGGACCCTTGTTTTATGGGATTATCTTTGTGCTGATCACCCTGATCTTCTGGACAACTTCTCCGATTGGGATTGTTGCCCTGATGCTGATGTGCGGCGGGGATGGTCTCGCTGAAATTCTCGGCAGACTATTTGGGAAACGATCGATCCCATGGTCAGAGAAGAAAACTTACCTCGGTTCCCTAGGCATGCTGGTTGGCGGCTGGACGGTTTCAGTCGCAGTTCTAGCTGTTTTTGTCTCGCTCAATGTCTTCGCAGGACCATTATCCACTTACCTGTTGCCAATCACCTTGATTGCCTTCGTCGGGATGCTGGTTGAAACCCTGCCGATGAAGGACATTGATAATTTCACGATCACTATTGCTGCAATAATACTAGGATTTATAGTATTTTGATATAATTTGTCTGTATTTTCATTTGACTCAGTCAGTTTTCCTTGATAAGATATAAATTATTGTTTTTTACTTAATAATTGAGAGGTGCTCATGTCCATCGACACGAATAATTCCACAATCACAATAACTGAAAAAGCAGCAATTGCTGTCCAAGAAATGTTCGCCGAGAAAAATCTTGAAGGCTATTCCCTTCGGGTATTTGCTAACAGCGGCGGATGCAACTGCTCTGGCCCCCAATACGGGATGGCATTTGAGAACAATCAGAATCCAAACGATGCCGTCTTCTCGCAGTTTGGGATCGACCTGGTCGTAGACGATATCTCCGCTGACATCCTCAGCGGCGCAGTGATCGACTACATCAATGACGAGACCGGCGCTGGGTTTAAGATCGATAATCCCAGTGATGCCCCCTCCTCCTGCGGATGCGGCGGTTCTTGCGGATAATCCGTTCAGGGATTACCAGCACTTAAAAATTTAAAATGCCCGTTTACCCGGGCATTTTTCGTTTAAACGACCAATTTTATCGCCCGCGGATCAGTGAGAACAACGCCCCGAGAATTCCTACCGCTCCCAAAACCACAATGATCAATCCTATCGGGAAACCACCACCAATCGCGGTGGATTCAGCAGGCTCAAAAGTCGATACCACCAGAGGAATTGGAGGCGTGTAGGTTGGCAGTC
>JBDLJU010000002.1:0-50242 GCA_039714215.1 Chloroflexota bacterium
GCACTGTAGAAATTATCTGTGTCCTGGTAGCGGCAGATCACACCAAAAAAATTGTTATCTCCGCCCCCTATTTTTCTCGCATCTACCATGATCCGCACATCTGAATAGTCAAATCCGAGAATTGACCATGCAGCTTTATCTGGTGCATTGATCGAGATTCGGTAACCTTCCTGGTAATAATCAAGGATCCAGAATTCCGCATACTGCACTGACCAACCACTCGATCGTACTGAGAAATCATCCAGGAAAGGTGTCCCTGGTTCAATGGTTTTCACTTCAGGAGTCGCCTCTACTATACTGAAATCCTCCGTCGGAACGACCGGAGGCGCAGTGGTTGGGATTACTGTTGCAGTCGGATCACTGCCAACAATCTCCCCAATAACATTTTCACCTGTGAGATTTTGCAGATTGCTGCATGCCAACGAAACAGCAAGCAGTGCGGTTGTAAAAAAAACCAACCGGAAATGTTTTCTCATCGATTTTACCTCTCCCCAAATTATAAATGCTTTTTATCCCTCCGGGCGGGAAACAATGAAATTGTCGAAGAACACATTAACATCCGGTTGGTCAAAAGCCCCCACGATCAGACCCAGATCTCCGACCTGATAGCTGCTGTCCTGCACTACTGCCAGCTGCGTGCCGTTGACTGAGAGGCTGAGCTGATCGCCAACACAGCGCGCTTCGATATGATTTGTATTTAATCCCGAGTTGATCGCCGGGCTGAATTGGTAGCCATCCATGCCCAGGAAGAATTCACTCCCCTGGTACATCTTGAAGATCGCGTAAGCCCCATCTGAGCGGATCGAGAAAAAGTAAAAATCAGAACTGTTCTGCATCCGGCAGATCACCCCCATCTCGGCCAGCTCAGCAGACCCCGTGTAAGCGGCATCTGCTGCCACGACCACATCCCCCATCGACTGCTGTGCGACGCTCCATGAAAACATATTGGCGCTTAAGATGTTGATATGATAGGTGCCCGAGTAGTAATCTTTCCTGCCGCCCTGCGCCGACCGCTCCCAGCCGCTCTCCGCGTTGGAGAAATCATCCTGGAAAAGGATCGGCGATGCATCCGGCGGGGTCGCTTCTAACAAAGTGCTGCCAAGCTCGCAAGCCAGGCTTGAGATCACGATCAGCAGGATTGCTCCCCATGTTTTGAATTTCGGTTTTACTGCCATAACAGATTCTCCGCAGTTGGTTCTTTCAAGGCTGGAAATTATCCAAACCAGGTATCTGATCCATATATTGCAAGAAGCAGGCCACCAAACCTGGAAAACCGCTTCCCAACCTTGCAACTTTTCTGGAAGAACAGCGTATTAATATAGTGACAGCACAACTACTTATGGAGTTAAGCAATGACCGACAATTTAGAGAAAGATAACAAGAACGATAAGTTTTCTGAGTGGATCACCTGGGACGATAACTGGGCAGTTGGAATTGCCCTGATCCTGGTTGGCGGCTTATACCTGCTGCACACATTTGACATCATCCGGCTGGTGGTCGGCAACTGGTGGGCAGTTTTCATCCTGATTCCCGGGCTGAATATGATGCTGAAAGGTTTTCGAGATTTCCGTAATACAGGATCCCGATCAGCTCGCAATACCGGCTTTTGGGGCATGATCTTGATCCTGGCAGCCTTCAGCTTCTTTATCGGGATCAGCTGGAACTACCTGTTCCCCATATTCTTAATCGGGATCGGGATCTTTATCCTGCTGAGCAAATAAATAGTTTGGGCGCACCCGAACTATTTTCCAAATCGAACAGCCTCTTTCAAAACAGAAAATAACTGATTGGCACCACCTAGGAGAGCACAAATGAACAAGAAAAGTCAACAAATCTTAGCCTTTATCCTGATCGCCCTTGGGGGATTGTACCTCGCGGCAAATTTCATCAATATCGACCCCTCAGACATTTTCTGGCCGCTGGCGATGATCATGATTGGGCTGTTTTTCATCTTTCGCCCCAAAGGGATTACCGCAGAGAATGCACAATTTTTCTTCGCCGGCGATAAAGATTACGCCGCCAACTGGCAGGTCCAGGACGAAAACCTGAACATGTTTGCCGGCGATATCTTCATCGATTTAGGCAAAGCCGACCTGCCCGCAGGGAGAACAACTATCGGCGTGCGCTGCTTTGCCAGCGACATCGATATCAACCTACCGGAGGATGTCGGCCTGCGGGTTTCCTCCACAGGCTTTGTGGTTGAGACCAAAATCAAGGGTGAGAACACCTCACATGTGATGACCGGGTTTAACTACAAATCCCCGAATTACGACAGCGCCGAGAAAAAATTTGACCTGATCACCCAGAGCTTCGCCATCGAACTCAGCGTCCGGGAAGTGTAATTTAGCGATCAATTTTATCTCCTCCAGACCCGGAAAGCCTTGTTCTGCTATCCTTTCCAGGCTACACGAAGTTCGAATTAACCAGACCTGTCAGGTTTTGAAAACCTGACAGGTTTTTGATTATAAGCTTTGGCAAGCCCAAACTTATTTGCCGAGAATCACCGGCAATCCATTTAACTGCAGCGAGAAATCTCCCTGAAACGAAATTTTAAATTACAATATTGTTGAGTTATCCTCAGTAACTATCCGTCAGGAGAGGTTGATGCAGGCAAAATTCACCCGCCCACAGCAAATCAGATCCGCATTGCTCTTTCCCTTCAATTTAATCGCATCAGCCATCGAGTTGATCTTTTCGATTCCGTGGGTCGGGCGGTTTTTGAAAATGCTGTGGAATTCGGTGGTCACCGCACTGCATTTTGCCGTTGGCCTGATTGAGTACGCCGCCTGGCAATTTGGCATCCAGCCAGTCAAAAAACTCAAGGTGGGGGTGGTGATCCTCTCTGACGAAGAGCATCAACCGCTCGAAGACCCGACCCGGTTAATCGCCGCCCTCGAGCGCACCGCTGAGATCTTCGAACAGGCAAAAGTGAAGCTGCTCCCCGCTGCCCACATCCCCGAGCCATTGGCCAATCACAACCAGCCCTGCGAGCACTGGCTGACCTACGCTGACCCACGCATCTCAAAACAGATCCTCGACGTCAGCTGTGATCTGCGGGCGATCCTCGAAGATTTCTCATTGGCGGGGGCCAACTACCAGTGGATCAACCTGCGAAAATTTTTCTTCACCAGCTTCAGGCGCGTGTTTGGCTACGGCTCGCCGGTCACCATTTTTATTGTGCGGAAGGTAGCCGACAAAGGTGGATGCTCCATGGGCTGGTTCTCAGACTATGTCACGATCCCACACCGGCATCTGAGGTGCATCCCCCATGAGCTGGGACATGCCTGCAATCTCTTCCACCGCCCCGACCCAACCAACCTGATGTACCCCCGCAGCTGCTCAGTATCTGAACTGACTCCCTGGCAAATTGCCGTACTGCGATCCTCAAGACACGTTACAATACTTTAATGATCAAACCTTCGAATACTCCGCCAATTGAGCTGCAGCTCTCCCGAGACCTGGTAAAAACGATCAAACGCGGGCATGCCTGGGTGTATGCCGACGCCCTCCGCAGGCTGCCAAAAGCCTCCCCTGGTAGCCAGGCTGTGCTGCTCGACAACCGCGGCGGCAGGAAGATCGCCCGGGGATACTACGAACCCGCCAGCCCGATCGCTTTCCGGGCCTGCACCACCCAACCCGAAGATAAGTTGACTCATTCCTGGGCGGAAAAACAATTGGAACAGGCTCTGGCGCTGCGGAAATTAATCGGATTTGAAGAACAGCAAACTACTGCCTACCGGTTGTTCAATGGCGAGGGGGATGGTCTCCCCGGCCTGGTATGCGACATCTATGCCGGGCATGCCGTGCTTGCCACCGATGGAGAGGGGGCCAACCAGTTTTGGGACGCGCCAGCCATCGCCCGCTGGCTCAACCAGCGCCTGGGGATCGAAAGCGTGCTGCTGAAAAGCCGCTCCACACAGGGCAAATCGATTTCCCCCGTGTTTGGCAGTACCCCAGAGGAGCCGGTAGATTTCACCGAGAACGGGGTGAAATTCAGCGCCGACCTGCTCCACGGGCAGAAGACCGGCTTTTATCTCGACCAGCGTGACAACCGCCATCGCATCCGCCAGCTGGCCAGGGGGAAGCGCGTGCTGAACGTGTTTGGCTATACCGGGGGTTTTTCAGTGTATGCCGGTCTCGGCGGCGCGGCAGAAGTCACTACCGCAGACCAGGCCCAGCCTGCCCTGGAGGCTGCCGAAGCACATTGGGTCCAAAACGGGATGGATCCCGCTCAGCACCACACCGCCCCGGGAGATGCTTTTGAATTTTTGAAAACTGCCGTAAAACAAAATCAGCAATGGGACCTGGTGATCCTTGACCCGCCCTCTTTCGCTCCTTCCGAAGCAGCCCTGCCGCAGGCCAAACAGGCCTATACCCGCCTGATCGAAATGGGCGCTAAACTGACCTCATCCGGTGGACTGCTCGCCGCGGCGTCCTGCTCCAGCCATGTGGACCGTGCCATGTTTCTGCAGATCATCGAACAGAGCATCTCTCAGGCGCGGCGCAAGGCCACCCTGCTTGGCTTCCACGGCCAGCCGGCCGACCACCCTGCTCCGCTGGTGATGTCAGAATTGAGCTATTTAAAATTCGTACTGCTCAGGTTAGATTAGCCTGCTTTTCCAGGTCGTAGAGCAGCTGCTCTGTTGGGAACCAATACCCCCGCGCATCCCCAATCATATACAGCGAACCGGTCACCAGGATGATCTCATCAGGGCCTGCGGCATCTAACGCCGCCCGCAGACCGCCAAGTACGTCATCCGCTTCAAGCACCTCCGCCTGAGAGTCGACCTTAAGGATTGCGCCCGCCAGCTGCTCCGGTGAAGCGGAGGGCTTGCCGAACACTTTCGGCTGGGTGGCGATCCATTTTGCCGTGATCGGATGGAGCGCTTCGATGATCCCCCCGAAATCTTTGATCGAGAGCGTGCCGAGCACCACCGTCATCTTCTTACCGGGATAGAGCTCCTCCAGGCTTTCGACCAGGGTCAGCGCTTTGTGGTGGTTGTGGGCCCCATCGAGGATCACCAACGGCTGCTGCTGCATCACTTCCAGCCTGCCGCCGTAGCGCACAGAACCCAGTCCCGCCCTTACTGATTCCTCGGTTAGCTCCAGCTCATCTTCACCGGACAGCAGGTCCAGGCTGGCGACCGCCAGGGCGGCGTTTTCCAGCTGGAATTTCCCCCGCATGGCTACACGCAGGTCTCGATAAGTGTGATTAACGCCCTCAACGGTGAGGGCCTGCTCCCCCGCTGTCTCGCTGATTTTGAAGTTAAAATCTTCCCCCAGAACGTACAGGCGAGCGCCTTTCGCCGCCGCTTCCCCCCGGATCACCGCCAGCGCCTCAGGTTTACGCTCCGCCGTGATCGCCAATCCGCCGGGTTTAATGATCCCAGCTTTGTGGGCGGCGATTTCCGGCAGGGTCTCCCCCAGCACTTCCACATGGTCGTAGTCCACGTTGGTGATCACCGCAAGTTTGGCGGGGACCACGTTGGTGGGGTCATAGCGCCCGCCCAGGCCTGTTTCAATCACCGCCCAATCGACCTTTTGCTTCGCCATCCAGATAAAGGTCAGCGCCACCCAGGCTTCGCCGTATTTGATCGTCGCGTACTTACCCCCGGCAGCCTGCCAGCGTCCGTAATCCGCGCGCAGCTCTTCGACCAGGGTGACAAACTCAGAAGGCGGGATCAGCTGCCGGTCGACGATCAGCTTTTCATTGCAGACCTGTAAGTACGGGCTGACGTGGTAGCCAACCCGCTGCCCGGCGCTGGAGAGCATCTCGGCGAGCAGATAAACCACCGAACCTTTCCCGCTGGTCCCTGCCACATGGATCGAGGAATACTGCCCCTCAGGATTTCCGACGAAATCGAGGAACAGCGCCATGCGTTCGATCTGCTCTTTGAACTCCTGCAGGCGGGTTGCTTTGGATTTAACTTCAAAATAGCGCGAGCCGGTCGGGTCGGTGATCAGCGTCCACAGCCATTTTTCTTCCGCGCGGAAGCGTTGGATTGCATCCAGGATTGGGTCGGTTTCAGGAGTAGTCATGTTTCAAATTATACGCCGAGATTTCCATCTCCGCACCTTTTTTTCCGTTCTGGCAGATTCTTCATAACAACAATAACCGAACGGATTTGCCTGGTCATTCTGAGCGCAGCGGACGCATCAGATATGCGAAGAAACATTGTTGCGCCAGGAGCTAAGCCTGGCCAGAATTAATCACAATCTCAATAATGATTCTTCGGCTCGCTTCGCTCGCTCAGAATGACAGCACATGGAAACTGTGTTCTATACGGGCTGCACCCTCCCAGTTAGCCACCCAATAAATTTACCAGCCAGCCATTCCCCATCTACCATCGCTTTAATTATTCCTGTGCCCGGATTGTCAGTAATTTTTAGGTCCGTTCCGGCGTACCTATGCAGGACGATAGGCTCAAGATATTGTTTAATCTACGTCATTCTGAGCGCAGCGGACGCATTAGAGATGCGAAGAAACATTGTTGCGCCAGGAGCTAAGCCTGGCCAGAATTTATCACAATCTCTATAATGATTCTTCGGCTCGCTTCGCTCGCTCAGAATGACAGAACTTTTTGGCATTCCGCAAGAGAAGCAAGTGCTGTGAGCCTTCGAGTGGAGAAATTATTGCGGCCTGATTCCTGGATCAAATCTCATTCAATCAAAAAAGCCTGGCAGAGAATATTTCTGCCAGGCTTTATTATTTAACTATTAGTTATCTGCGCTACGGCGCCGGGACAAACGGCGGAGCAGTCGAGATCGGGTCGGTGTAGATCGGGGCGGACTGCCCAGGCACCACCACCTGCAACAGCAGCGGCTCGTCGCCGTTCTCCCCACCACCGAACAAATTCCCGCTCGAATCGCGCAGGAACCAGTAGCTGTTGTAGGTTCCCGGCTGGGGCGGGGTGTAAAAATGAATTGTCAGGGTCACATACTGCTGAGTGCTGACTGCCACTGTTCCGCCAAACACCTGCGGAGAAGCGCCGCCCATCTGGTAACCATCATAATGCACCAGGGCGTAATTCGAATTCCATGTGCAGTTGCCGGTGTTCTGTACCTGCCAGCTTTTATAGAAATATGTCTCCGGCTCCACGATGCTGCCGAGCGGATAGGTCACATGGGCGACAAAGCGGAAGGAGTTGCACGCATTCGGTTCCACCGGGATCGGGGTAGGCGTCTCTTCAGCCTGATCACCGCCGCCGGTACCCTGCTCGCCCGCGGGTGTGGCATCCTCCGCGCCAGGTGTGGTCACCATTGCGGTCAAAGTTTGAGCTAATGCAGTGAATTGATAGCCCGGCACGGTTGGGGTTACATTCGGGTCTTGAGTTGGCGTCGGGGAGGCGGTTGCTGTCGGTGATTCGGTCGGCAGCGGGGTCCAGGTAAAAGTCGGACTGGACTGCGGGGTTTGCGAAGTATATGCTGCCAGGGTTTCCGCCAGTGCAGTCGCCATCTCTTCAGGAGACAGGCTTTTACTGTCATCCGCACCATCGCCAACGGCATCCAGGGTTGCTTGCGCAAACATCGTATCAACTTCATATCCCAACGCTGCCGCAGTCCCGTCTGCCAGCCTCTGCTGGAGGGGTCCGCAGCCAGTGGCCAGCAGCAAAATCACAGCGGCCAGCAGCAAATATCCAATTTGGTTTTTCTTTTTCATAATAATCTCCAATAATCCGCGAGTATCCACCACCACTATACAAGAGGTCTGTTTTGCCCGCAACTGAACTAAATCATCTAAAATACGGCTCCGTGATTAGCTGCTCTCTTCTAAGGCACCCTGGAGTGCGGAGCGCTGCTGTTCGCTGAGGCGCAGGAATTCAGTCACCTGGGGACCGCGGTACGGCTTAAAACGCGATGCCCGGTTTTTATTAAGATACGCCATCCCCGATGCATCCAGCCACTGCTGACCGCTCTGACCGGCATTGGCGGCAGCTTGATGGAATAAATTGATAATATCGAGGTTGACCAGCCCGGGGTATGGCTCTCCAATTTCAGGGGGTTTTGCCAGCGATTTTTTGTTATCGATCCCCAGGGCATCGACGACCAATTCAGCGACATCTTCACCAATCTGTTCGATTTTTTCAGCGGCCAGCCCGGCGAAACGCCCGGTGCGGTCGAGGTCCAGGTCGAGCAGTCCAGCCTGTTCCAGCAGCGACCAGCCTTCCCGGCCTAGGCGCTCTGCCGCCTGGAAAAAGGCCTCAATCACCTCCTGGTTGCTGAAGGTCGGGAACCAGGAGCGTTCTTCTTTCTCTTCTTCTACCGGTTGAGTAAGATCAACCTCCGGCAGCTGGTCTTCAAGGTGATCCGTATCCGGGTATTCAACCGTCGGTGCTGGCGGGATCACTTCTGGCAGTTCCAGCTCGACGAGTTCTTCCTCAATCTCCGCCTCTACAGGTATCTCGACGGCAGGTTCAGGTTCCGGTTCAACTGGCGTCTCGGCAGGCGGTTCCCCTTCACCCTGGTCAAGATTGATTTGATCCTCTGGGATCACAATCGAGACGTTCAGCAGGCCAGCCAGATGCACTTTAATTTCCCAGCTTAACCCGGGCAAGTCCTCAATGATCGGACCTGAATACACCAGCTTGCGCGCATCCCCGAGCCCTTCTAAACCGGCAGCAGCGATCATCATCTGACCGTTAACATCAAGCTCAAGCGCCATCAGGTAAAAGGCATTAATCACTGCCTGGTTGTCCATCTCTGCGCCATAGGTCGGAGGCAGTCCAGGATCAATCACTTCTACTTCTGGCTCAGGAGTCTCTTCTTCCGGCAGTTCAACCTCCTCTTGCGATTCTGGAGGATTGATTTCTTCGACGCCAAGATAGGCAGCGATCGCTTCTTTTTGTGCCCAGCTGAGACTGTGCAGTTCATTGAGCGCAGGTCCAGTATAGATTTGGGTGCGGTTTTTCCCAATGTAGCCCAGCCCAGCTTTCTCGACCAGATCCCAACCGCCGATATTCCCCAGGCTGGCGGCATAATAGAACGCGTTGACCATATCCTGGTGGGTGATCCCCAGTGCGGCAAAATTAAGACTGTAGCCTTCAATCGCTTTATAGAGCGCTCGTTTTTCGCGCTTGTTCAGGGGCAGTTCCTCAATCGCCGGTCCGTCGTAGGGACGCAGGCTGTTGCCAATCGGATCGACCAGGTAGCGCAGTTTGGTGCGCGCCACCCACTCGTCGGATGAGCCGCCCTGGGCATCGGCAGCATCAATCAACCCCGCCATCATGTCACCATTGGTGATCGCCGGCGGCACGGACCGCGGCGCATCAATCTTCAAGGATGCCTTCAGGCTGTCCAGGTCGCTGATGTAATAATTCAAATCCACACAGGCAGCCTCGTCTCTGATCCCCGGGACGACACCGCGGTTGGTATGCTGCCAGAAGGTCCAGCCCCTACCCCCCCAATTCTCTGCCGGCACCTTGGGCCGCTCCACCTTGTAGTTCGCAATCCACAATGGGTAGCGGGTCAGCTCCATGTTGTTACCCAAAAAATCCCGCCAGGTATAGAACTCGGTGTAAATTATCGGCAGGCGTCCGGTTGCCGCCTCTACAGTTTGCAGCCAGATCTTTACCCGCTGCTGGCGTTCTCTGCTGGATATTCTCTTATACTCGTTCTTGATAAAATCCGGGTAGACCTCAACATCCAGCACAGGCGGCAGGTCGGTCTTGTGCAGAATATCCCCGGCAATCCGCAAAAAATGCTGCGCCTGGGCGACAGGATCGGCCAGCGGTCGGAAAAAGTGATAGGCGCCGCGGATCAACCCCACCCGGCGCGCCTGCGTCCAGTTATAATCGAAACGCGAGTCCACGAAATTATCGCTTTCGGTACATTTCAGCACCGCATAGGTTACCCCGCTCTCTTTGACCCGTTTCCAATCGATTTGATTTTTGTAATGACTTACATCTATTCCAGGAGCCTGCTTTCCATTCGTCAAGGTTGCGGCCCTCCTTCCAATTGTGATTCTCACTCTCTTGTTGCAGGTTTAATGCCAGAGCGAGACTTTTATCACAATGGGGTTGAAGTGCGATACAAATCAAGGTAAGATTGGTCTAAAATTATCAACATGGATAAATGAGGAGAAAGCAATGGGCTGTATTGGCAACACGGTTTGGATGATTTTTGGCGGCTTTTTTGCCGGACTTGGCCACATCCTGGGAGGTTTACTGATCTCCCTGACTATCGTAGGGATTCCGATCGGCAAGCAGGCGATCAAGCTCGGGATGGCCACGATGGCGCCCTTCGGCCTGGAGATTGTGCCTTCAGAGCAAGCTGGAGAAGCATCCTATGTGATCATCAATGTCATCTGGGCGATCTTGTTTGGCTGGGAAATCGCCGTGACACATTTTATCGGTGGGATCATCCTGGGGATCACCGTCGTGGGAATCCCTTTCGCAAAGCAGCACTTTAAATTGATCCCCCTGGCAATGGCGCCTTTCGGACGCGAGCTTCGATAAAGATTTCTTGTTTTAAGATAGACAGCATGCAGGAGAGCTAAGCCTCTCCTGTTTTTTTTGTCCCCCGCTGCCGGCCCGCAGTGATTGCGAGAACCACCCCCATCGCAAATGAGGCGGCAGCAAAAAAGGTCAACATTCCTCGCGGTTCGACTCTGAAACTGTCCAGGAAAATCCCGGTAAGCAGCACCGAAGTCGAGTTCGCCAGGGTGAACAGCCCAAGGTCAATCGAGAACACTCTCCCCAGGAACCGGTCCGGCACCTGGTACTGGATCAACACATTGCTGTAAGTCCAATTGATTGAAACTCCCATCATGCGGACCGCCGCACCCACGCAAACCACCCACAGCGATGGCGCCAGGGCAAAAATGATCCAACCCAGGGGGATCAGTAAATAGCTTTTCTGGATCAGCCCGCGCAGCTGCCCCGAAGTTGTCCCGCTGAAAACCCTGGCAATCAGCGGGCCGATGATCGAGCCCAGCCCGGCCGCCGCGAACATGATTCCCAGAGAGGTAGCCCCCTCCTCCCCCAGCGGGAAGTAGCGCTCAGCAAAAACGACCATGAGGATATCCCCGCTGCCAATCTGCCCGATGGACTTGATCATTACTAAAAAGCCCATCCCCCGTTCCTTAACCACATACTTAAAACCATCAATCAAATCACGGAACCCGCTCGTTACAGCCTGCGTTTCAACCGCGGCCTGGTCATACTTCACCCGGAGCACCAGAACCGCAGAGACCAGGAAGGTCCCTGAGTCAATAACCAGGGCGGCTTCAGCGCCGAACAACCCGGCAACCACACCCCCGGCAGCGGCGCCCAGCGCCAGCATCGCAGACCAGGTAATGCTGCTGAGCACGTTGGCGGTGACCAGCTCTTCCTCGCCTTCCACCAAACCAGGCAAGATCGCCGAGGAGGCGGGCTCAAAGAAAGAAGCCACAATAAACTGCGCCACGGTGAGCGCGTAGATCAACCAGACCCGCTCGGGGCGGTCGACGAACAAGAAGCTTAGTACGATCCCGGCGCGAAGCACGTCGCTGGCGAACATCACCCACTTGCGGTTGACCCGGTCGGCGAGCACCCCCGCCAGCGGGCCGAGGAAAAAGCGCGGCAGCGTTTTAGCGATCAGTATCCAGCTGATCGCCAGATCTGTTTCAGTGTAGCGGTTGACGATCATCACACTGGCGATCGTGTTGAACCAATCCCCCAGCAGGCTGACCACCGAGGCAAACCACAGGTTGCGAAAACCTGGGCGCTTCTTAAGTAATTCGAGATATTCTTTCATCTGGAGGTCTGGGTGTCAGTCAAGCCAGTGAGCACACAAATTATACGACTGAAGCAGCGCGCGGGTATCCGCTTCGATAGTATCCCCATTGACCAGCACTTGATGCGGGATGAGCATCTCCTCCCAATAATCGTTCATGTACTCATACACTTCGGGGGTGATTGGGTTTCCCTGTGTGCTGCGGTCGTACAGCCGCGCTTTCAGGAGGAACTCATCCGCAGTTTTGACCCACACAAAACGGATGTCTGGCTGGAAACATTCGTAAATCGTCTGGCGGAACTGCTCCTGGTAAATCCCCTGGCTGACCACGAAGTTGTTTGAACGCTTTTGAAAGCCGAAAATATCCGAGATCACCCGGTCATAATACCTGGTCATGTCCAGCTCATGGAACGTGCGCGTATGGATCGCCCCCAACATTTTTTTATCAAAGTGAATATCGGCTTCTACATGAGAGATGCCGCAGTGCTCCTCGATTAAATTCCCCACGTAGGATTTTCCGGAACCCCAGGTGCCGATCAGAAAGATAATCATCGTGTCGTGAAAGTCTCCATGTTTGCTGCTAGAAAACCAGTTATCCTATTCTATTACAAATTTCTAATTAGTCAAAAATTTATTTCGATGTGCTGCCCAATGCCTTGATTGCCAATGCGATCAGCAGACCAATCACCAGCAAAAAACTGCCCCCCACCAGCAGCCATTTGACCGGCGTAAACACAGATGACAGCCAGGCAAGCCAGGTTAGCTTTTGGGGATAAGCGGCCATCACCCCGCTGGCGGCAATATTTTCAAGGAAGTCAAAGAGCATCGCAAAGAGCGGAACCAGGTTGAGCATCATCCAGGGACTGTACTGATCGATTGTTTTCTTGACCAGCAGGCTGGTCGCCGATGCCAGGAAAGCCGTGTAGACCAGCGGCCAGGCCACATCGAAGGTCCAGCGAGCGCGGATGTAGGCATCACGCCCCTCTTTGCCATACCCTTCGGCAATCTCGATAAGTTGATCAGGCGTGTAATACATGCTGGTGTCCACGGTGCCAACCTCCTCGCCAAATTGGTCAGCCTGGGCAGCCTGCCCCGGCAGAACCAGCGAAGTGAAGGCGATGAAGATTAACAGGGTGACCAGCACCACCTTCCCATTTGAAATTTTATGGAACCAGGCAGAAATTTTTTGCATGATCATTGTCCTTTGACTGGCTTATAGAAATTGGTCACCCGGACCGAGGAGAGCAGCTTTTTGCTCCTGTGATCGATAATCTCGACCTGGTGTACGATCAAAGATTTTGAACGGCGCACGACACTGCCAACCGCCCTCACCTCTCCCTCGCTGGCAGAACGCACATGTGAGCCGCTGATCTCAATCCCCACCGGCTGAACCCTGGAAAGGTCAACACCCCAGGTGGCATGCACGCTGGCGGCCGTCTCGGCGAGCAGCATGCTGACCCCGCCGTGAAGCAGGCCGTATGGCTGGCGAGTTTTTTCGCTAATCGGCATGCGCAGTTCAATGTGATCTTCGTCGATATCGACCAGCTTGATCTCCAGATTTTCTACTGCCGTGTTGAGGTGAATGCGGTCAAAATCCTGCAGCCACAGCTCTTTATTGGTCGGAAATTCCATCGGACGATCTCCTTGTTGATTGTGCTATCCTTCTACGCCCATTAAATAGCTGATCAAAATACTAACTACACCAGCTGTCACCGTTCTAATCCCGCTGACGATCAACCTGCCCCGAGAAATCATCCCAAGGAATATCCCCAGCCCAAATAAGGCCAACAGCGCCATCGCGATTGAGGAATAGTAAGCCCAGGTGATTGATGGAAGCAGGGAAACAAAAAAGAAGGGGATTAAAACAATCACCGCGCCGAGGAAAGGGGAGAGCCCATCCACAACAGCCACGGCAACCACCGCTGTTTTGGAAGCGCGGCCCACCCTGGTATCATCCATATCGGTCAGCGTCTGGCGGCTTAATTCGTCCAATTCGCGCTCACGTTCTGCTGATTCTGTCAGGTAGGCACCCCATAGGCCCGAAACACCCATCGCCACACAGGTCGACATCCCGGTAATAACGACCACTCTAGGATTGTCCACGCCCGCGGTCATGTTGCCCATTAACACGCCGATAATCGTCAGAACACCATCAAAAGCATTCATCGCGAAATAACGCCGGGCAATTTCGCTGAATTTTACCAGGCGGTCAAACTTACGAAAACGATCTATTAAGTTCGTCAAAATAATCCCAGATTAGTCTTGTAGTGTTTCCGCATCGTCGATGATCCGCGCCCCAGCGACGACCTCATCAATTGAGTGAATTGCTCCGCCCAGGTCCTGGATCAAAGCAGAGATTTGTTCATAATTGATATTGTCTCCTTCGATGGTGATCTTGGCATTCTCAACCTTGTGGTCAATCTCATAAATGCTAATATTCACCGCAGCAACACCTGCAAGATCACTGATCTGGTCAGCCATATCGATGATGCTCGGTTCATAAGGTTTTAACGTATCTAAAACTAACCTGCGAATTTGTGCCATTGTTTTATCTCCATGGATATATAGTTTCTCAAATTAATATCATATGATGAAATCTGGTTTCCTACCATCATAGAAAACAAGACAACCTCTAGATTAAATCAACTGGTATGATTAAACTATACCAAAAAATTGAGGACAAGAACATGAAAGAGAGCCGATTAGATTCATCTGGAATATTTAAAATCCTGGGGGTGGTCTATGCCCTATTTGGCGTCTTCGCCTTGCTCGGCTCAGTTTTCCTCTGGGGGCAGGGATTTATCCTCAATCCCCCCGAAGGAGTCGACCTGGCATTTCCCGTGGCAGACACATTGATCAATGCCCCCGCATCGATCCTCACCGGGATTGGCTTTTGGCGGATGCGCAAATGGGGTTTTGCCCTCGCCTGGTTCACCGCCGGGTTTTATCTCTACGCTTCGGTGGAAATCTTCGTACACGCCTTGCAGGAAGGGATCCTCACCAGTGCCCTGGAGATCACCATCCCGCAGGTCGCCGCTGTGCTGGTTGCGCTAGTCACGATGGTGGTAACCTGGAAAAATCGGGAGAAATTTATTTAGCATTCCCACATGCCCCGCTGCTGCAGGTCGGCCAAAGATTGCGAACCGAATAGTTTGTCAATCTAAAGACTTACTCATCACTCTGTGAATCAACAAACCTCTTCTGCCACTCATACAGCTTGTTAAGCGCCTCCATTGGACTGAGGGCGTTGATGTCGATCTTTTTCAACTCATCGACCAGCGGGTTGGTCTCCGGGAAGAGGGCGACCTGCTTGGCCGCCTCGGGGTTGATCCGCACCGCGCTGCCTGAAGATGCCTCCAACTGCTGGAGGATCTCCTGCGCACGCCCCACCACCGCTTTTGGTAAGCCAGCCAGCTGGCCGACATGGATCCCGTAGGAGCGGTCCGCTCCGCCGGGGATGATCTTATGCAAAAAGACCACTTTGGCATCCGCCTCACTGACCGCCACATTGTAGTTGTGCACCCCGGGGAGCAGCTCGGAGAGCTGGGTCAGCTCGTGGTAGTGGGTGGCAAACAGGGTCTTGGCGCGCAGCTCCGGGTGGTTGTGGATATACTCGACTACCGCCCAGGCAATCGAGACGCCATCATAAGTGCTCGTCCCACGTCCTATCTCATCGAGCACCAGCAAGCTGCGCTCGGTAGCGTGGTTGAGAATATTGGCAGTTTCAACCATTTCAACCATGAAAGTCGACTGACCGGAGTGGATCTCATCCTGAGCACCGATGCGGGTAAAAATGCGGTCAACCAGCCCAATCGTGGCTGAATCAGCCGGTACGTAGCTGCCCATCTGGGCCAGCAAGGCGACCAAAGCGACCTGGCGTAAGTAAGTGGATTTTCCGCTCATGTTCGGACCGGTAATAATCCTGATCCGTTCGCCCGGCTCGAAGATCACATCATTGGGCACGAAGCGCTCCCCACCACGCAAGGTATGTTCCACTACCGGATGGCGGCTGTCCACCACGTCAATCACATCCTCGGCGACCACCTGCGGGCAGACATAGCCCTGCACTGCGGCGACTTCGGCCAGAGTAGTGAGCACGTCAATCTCACCGATCACCCGGGCAGTTTCCAACAAAATTTCTGAAGAGCCGGCTAGCTGAATGCACAGCTCTCGGAATAAACGGGTCTCAATCTCATGGATCCGCTCTTCGGCGTTGAGCACATGCGATTCGTAATCCTTCATCTCGGGGGTGATATAGCGCTCGGCATTCACCAAAGTCTGCTTGCGAATATAGTCCTCTGGGGCAAGGTGGGCGTTCGACTTGGTGATCTCAATATAATAACCGTGAACTTTGTTGTAACCCACCTTGAGGGATTTGATCCCCAGCCGGTCGCGTTCAACACCTTCCAGGTTGGAAATCCATTCCCTGGCAAAGCGAGAAGATTCAAGCACATCGTCCAATTCCTCAGAATAACCCGGGCGGATCACCCCGGTATTTTGAAGCGTTGCAGGTGGTTCGACCGCCAGGGCTCGCTCAAGCAGCGCAAGCTGGCCTTCACATAAATCAAAACGCTTCAACGCCGCCTTGATCCCGTCCTGGGAATCCGGGAGCAAACCGCGCAGTGCAGGCAGCATCATGATCGTTTCTCGAATCGCAACCAAATCACGCGGCATGGCACTGCCGCCGATCACCCGGTTGGTGAGACGTTCCAGGTCATTCAGCGGTTTGAGCGTGGTCCGAATCTCGGCACGCAGCAGTCCATCTTCAAAAAAGCTGGTTACTGCTGCCTGGCGGGCATGGATCGCCTCTAAATCAAGCAGCGGACGGCTGACCCACTGGCGCAGCAGCCTGCCGCCCATCGGGGTGATCGTCAGGTCGAGCACGCCCAGCAAAGAGCCTTTCACCCTGCCGCCCCGGATCGTCTCGGTCAGCTCCAGGTTCCGGCGGGTGTTGGCATCTAAAACCATATATTGATCAAGGCTGTAATAGCTGAGCCTGGTCAATAAATTCAAGGCTGCCGGTTGGGTTTCTCGTAAATACTGCAGTATCCCACCAGCAGCACGCACTGCCCAGGCACGTCCCTTGAGTCCATACCCATCCAATGAGGCGACCTCAAAATGCTGTTTGAGAGCATCCTCACAGCGCCCAGGCTCAAAGCGCCAGCTAGGCCACTCGGTGTGGTGTCCGGGCAGCCCATTATCGTGATCATCGAGTTCAAGAGTATCAGGGATCAGCAGCTCGGCTGGATGCAGGCGGTGAACTTCAGCGCGCAGGGCGTTAATCAACCCGGTGCCTGAGTACTCGGTAGCTGAGAATTCCCCGGTGGTAATATCGACATAAGCCAATCCGGCATGTTCTTCACCAAGCACCAGCGAAACCAGGTAATTGTTGCCATCTCCAGGGAGTAAGCCCGGTTCTACAATCGTACCTGGGGTCACCGTACGGACAACCTCCCGCGGCATCAACCCGTTGACCGGTTCGGTGCCGACCTGCTCGCAGATTGCCACATGGAAGCCGCGTTCAATCAGCCTTGAGAGGTAGTTCTCGGCAGCATGGTGCGGGATCCCAGCCATTGGCACTCTTGTGCCCTTGGCCACATTTCGGGAAGTCAGCACAATATCGAGCACCTCCGAAACTTTGACGGCATCCTCGTCGAAGGTCTCGTAGAAATCTCCCAATCTAAAAAAAACGATCGAGTTTGGATGCTGCGCTTTGATATCCAGATACTGCTTGCGTACCGGGCTGATCTTGCTTGTGGTCGAAGACTGCTTTGCCATACTCACATTCTAAAGCGGGGAGGCGTTTTGAGCAAGCAGATCACGACTTTCCAGACTTCTTTGTGAATATTTATACAAGATTCTAGGCACAGTTATTCAACTGGGGTATAATTTGATCACTATACATGCGACGAAAGCGAGGTACAAGATCATGGCAAGTGTTACGTACGATCACGTTACAAAGAAGTTTGGCGAGGTAATCGCCGTCAATGACCTGAATATTGAGGTCGAAGATAAAGAGTTTTTGGTATTGGTAGGTCCTTCTGGGTGCGGAAAATCAACAGCATTGCGTTGTTTGGCCGGGCTTGAAGAAATCGACGAAGGCGAGATCAAGATTGGCGAAAAAATCGTCAACGACATCGCCCCGAAAGACCGTGACATTGCGATGGTCTTTCAATCCTACGCTCTCTATCCCCACATGTCCGTTTTTGACAACATGGCCTTCGGGCTGAAGCTGCGCAAAATGGACAAAACCGAGATAAAGCGCCGAGTAGATAATGCCGCAGCGATCCTCGGTATTGAGGAACTGCTCAAGCGCAAACCCCGCCAGCTTTCTGGTGGTCAGCGCCAGCGTGTGGCAGTCGGGCGAGCCATCGTTCGGGAACCGAACGTGTTCCTCCTCGACGAACCGCTCTCCAACCTGGATGCAAAATTGCGCGTGCAGATGCGTGCTGAGATCAGCAAGCTGCACAAACGCCTGGAAACTACCTTCATCTATGTGACCCATGACCAGGTAGAGGCAATGACGATGGCTTCCCGGATCGCGGTGATGAACCTCGGCTTGCTCCAGCAAATCGACACACCGAGGACACTGTATGACCGCCCAGCGAATAAATTTGTTGCTGGCTTCATCGGCTCTCCATCAATGAATTTCTTCCCTGCAAAAATCATTAAAAACGACCACAATATGTTCATCGATACCGGCGATTTCAGCCTGGTGATCCCTTCCGAAAAAGCAGCCCCCTTCAAAGACTACATCGACAAAGAGGTGACCTTTGGGATCCGCCCAGAAGATGTGCATGACCCCGACTTTGCACCCGGCGGGATCATTGAGGCTAAACTAAAAGCCAAGGTGGATGTGATTGAGATGATGGGTAACGAAAGCTTTACCTACTTCTCCACTGGCAACCATGAGTTCATCGGGCGGATCGACCCCCGTTCGACCTTTGCATATGGTGATGAAATTGAAGTTGCCATCGATATGAGCAACTTCCAAATCTTTGACAAAGATACTGAACTAGCCATTCGCTAATCAATCAACTATTATTAAAATATCCCTGCCTTCGCAGGGATATTTTTTTCTACTCAGAATAGAAGGAGAACTCTATGCCATTTAACTACCTTCCCCCGCTCCACCAACCCAACGAGACCAAGATCGCTTTGTTGATCCTTGATGGTCTTGGCGGTCTGCCAATCCAGCCCGGCGGAAAGACTGAGCTGGAAACCGCCAATACCCCGGTGATGGATCGCTTGGCGGCCGAAGGCACCCTCGGTCAAATTGTTCCCATCCGTCCAGGGATCACCCCGGGATCAGGCCCTGCCCACCTGGCATTATTTGGCTACGATCCGATTCAGTACATGGTTGGCCGCGGCGCGCTTTCTGCCAGCGGTGTCGGGATCAAGATTAAGCCCGGTGATATCGCTGTGCGAGGTAATTTTTGCTCTTTGGACAGCAGCGGTAAGATCACCGACCGGCGCGCTGGTCGGATTTCTACCGAAACCGCCCTCCCCCTCGTGGAAAAGCTCAACCAGATCACACTGCCAGATGTTGAAATCGAAGTAAAAGTAGTCAAAGAATACCGCTTTACCGTGGTGATCCGTGGAGAAAATTTGCATGCAGAGATCGAGGATACCGATCCACAGACCACGGGCGTCCCCCCACTGAAAGTCACGGCAATCGAACCCCATGCGGAAGCCACCGCAGCAATATTCCAGGATTTTGTTGATGCTGCCAACGCAGAATTGGCTGATCAGCCTCAGGCAAACGGAATCACCCTGCGGGGTTTTGCAACCAACCCCGGCCTGCCCCAATTCCAGGAAATTTACGGGCTGGACCCAGCCTGTGTCGCCGTTTACCCAATGTACCGCGGCGTTTCCCATCTCGTGGGCATGGATGTGATCCAATTTGATGGCGAATATCCCACCGATGAATTCGCTGCCACAGCCAAACACTGGGACCAGCATAACTTTTTCTTCATCCATATCAAAAAGACGGACAGTATGGGCGAAGACGGGAACTTTGACGGCAAAGTCAAAATCATCGAGAGCGTCGATCAGGCATTAGAACAACTGCTGGCACTTAAGCCAGATGTGCTGGTAATCACCGGAGACCATTCCACTCCCGCCAAGATGCGGGCACACTCCTGGCACCCGGTTCCTCTACTTTTATGGGCGCCCGAAACCCACCTGGCAGACACACAAACCACCTTCGGGGAGCGCGCCTGCGCCCAGGGCGGTCTGGGCACTTTCCCGGCCACTGATATCATTCCCCTGATGCTCGGTCATGCCGGGAAACTGACGAAGTACGGTGCATAAGCCACCCATCTGGTTGGTGAACAGCCTGGTAAAAAGCTCGGCAACAGACCTGTTACGCTATTGAAACGTCCTCTTACCCGGTCTATGGCACACTTATCCTACGCCTTCATGTTAATTACTGGTTAAGGAACAAGCATGGTATCAAACAGCCCAGATAGCTCAAAACCTATCGCTGCCGCGTATTTGATCGTCAACAGCGAAGTTTTTGCGATCAGTGGAGGTTTGACCAATATCGGGCGCAAACTCGATAACCATATCGTGCTGAATGACCCACGCGTTTCCCGCAACCATGCCCAAATCCGGATAGTGGACAACCAGTACATCTTACTGGACCTCAACTCCACCGGTGGGACCACGGTCAACGACCTGAAAGTTTCCAAGAGCGTGCTGTACTCTGGTGATGCGATCTCACTGGCAGGGGTCGCAATCAAATTTGTGCAAGACGCTCCCCGGATGATCTCAAAATCACTCGACCGCACGGGCCCGCTGGCAAATTTCAAAGTTGAAGAGGAATCCACCAAAGTAATCGATAACCAGGATGACCGTCAACCTGAATAAATCTACCACCGTCTAAGATAAAAATAAACGCCACCAGCCTGATCATTCCGCTGGTGGCGTTTCTATTTTGAAATATTTGTTTAGCTTTTAATACGAACCGGAGCCCAACGCCAAATCCCCAATCCCAACACAAAAGTGAATACCCCAACGAAGGTGAAGGCATCCTGCCAAAAGCGGATCGGGAATAAGCGGATCAAGGTATCCGAATATAAGAACAGCCAGCTGTCCCCTTCAAAAAAGAGATGGTGGAAGCTGGTGAAAACCTGATTGAAATTCAAGAAAACCAGGAATACCAGCGTGCCCAGCAGCACCACAGTAAATACCCCCCCCACCGAGAGCATTTTTCGGAAATCATTCCACCATCCCCCGAACCAGGCCCAGGCGGCTAAACCCGCAAACACTCCCAGGCTCCAATACCAGCCCTTCAGCACGGATTGGGTCAGAACCTTCACGTCGACCATATGGCGAAGCTCACGATCGTTGTATGCGGGGGTGCCGTCGGCAAACGAAACCTCCTCCAGGAAAGTAATATCCTCAGCATTGAGCAGATACGCCAATGCAAACGAAGCCATCCCCAGGCGTTCTTCCTGGCTCATGCCATAATTATCTTCCGGGAAATACGGCATGCCGTACTCTACCGTGACAAAAGTGTCGGTGAGCAGCATCCGCACCCCGGTGAGCAGCAGAATAAAGAGCAGCAGTATCGCCACCACTACCTGGAGAATATTTTTTAGAATTTTGTTGTCCATTATTTTAGTTCCTGATAATCACCGGAAAAGACATAGGTGAGCACCATCCGGTTGACCACCCATTCGATCGGCGCTTTGTCGTCTGTAAATACAATTGTTGGTCTGGGCAGCGGTTGGTAATTGACCGCAGTCCGCTCAATCGCCGTGACCAGCAGCGGATGCACGCCAGGCTGGACGATCAGCTCCCCGTAATTTTGCACCAGGTTCTCAAGCGAAGTTGGCTGAATCGTAGCGTAGACCATCGAGTTAAAGGTATAGGGAATATCCATCACATGGATGCTGGGATAAACCTGCGCGAGGGTGGTTACCAGGGCATCGATCAGGCTGCGGTCGTTGTTGGAGCGCCCCACATTGATCACCAGCACGCCATTTTCGGTGAGGTGCTCACGGGTGACTTCAAAAAACTCTACTGTGGTGAGATGCCAGGGAATATATGGCGGCCGGTAAGCATCGATCCCGATTAAGGAGTATTGATATTCGCTGTGGGCCAACCCCCAACGGCCATCGGCGGCGACGGCATTCAGATTGGGCATCGTCATCCCGAAGTACTCCTGCCCGACGGCGATGATCGCCGGATCAATTTCATAGCCATCGATCGGGATTTCTCCAAACACGGCTGTGGCCTGCCGGGCAGTTGTCCCCGCGGCCAGACCAATAATTGCGATCCGTTCCACATCCTCGGGTTTGTACCCGGGGGAATTAAAAAAAGGGCCAACCAGGAACTGGCTCCACGGCCCAGCATAATCCAGGACCTGCGGGTGATACATCGAGTGCACCCCCTGCCCATCATTCAAGCGCAGCATCACATACTCGTTCCTCTCCACAACTTCAATGTAATTGTAGGAGGATTCCTGTTCAAATACCTGACCTTCAGTAGTTTTTAACGGTCCGCTGGCCCACAGCCAGACAAAGGCCGCCAGCAGCAGCGGCATCCACAGCCAGCGAAGCGCCTGCTTCCAGCCCTCTGATTTCGCCATCCCGAACAATGCCACCGCCATCAGGTAGCCGCTCATGATCACAAAGGTATAAGTGGTCCCCACCAGGGGAATGAAAAGCAAGACTGGTAAAAACGTCCCGATGAAGGATCCCAGGGTCGAGGTGGCGTAGATCCGACCAGAGGTTTTCCCTGCCTCGTCGGCATCCGTGATCGCCAATCTGATCGCAAACGGGGACATCGTGCCAAATAATGTGATCGGGATGATGAATAAGATCATCACTGTGGCAAAAGAGCCAAACAGCACGCCGAGTTCCAGGCTATCAAATGCGCTCGCAGCAAAACGGAGCACTGGCTTGGATGCCAAAGGCACGACCCCCGCGGTAAATGCTCCAAGCAGCATGATTAGAAAGAAGGTTTTGTAGTTTGGGTGTTTATCCGCCAATCTGCCCCCCACGAAATAACCAGCAGTCAGGTAAATCAAGATCAACCCAATGATGCTCGACCAGACCAGGTTGCTGGTGCCAAACACGTTCCCAAGCAATCGTTCAGCCGTCATTTCAACTGCCAATGTCACCAGACCAGAGGAAAATACAGAAAAATATAAATAACGCCTCAAATTAACTTCTCCTTTGATTGTTTCGGTCAAACGGTTGGATTATATCCTACTTAATTCGCAAATTCTGCGTTTTTTAGTGCATAATAGAAGGGAGGTTGAACGCGCGCTCACTGACAGGTTCAAAAAGAGAGTAAACCAACCACGATGAAAAATCTAAACTACAAACCTTACCCGGTCTGCTACACGCCAATGGATAGTTCCCTTCTGGGGAGGATTTGGATCGCGGCGCGTGAAAGTGGTGTGGTATTTCTAGACTTCAGTGAATCCGAAGCCGGCTTTATTGCCATCCTCAGTGAGTATCTGGAGAATTTCAAAGGTGAACCACAGCTCCGCCTCGACCCGACCAGCCTTTCGCCGTACCTGGAAACCCTGAACGCGTATTTTGATCACAAAACCCCGATTCCAGGTGATTTTCCTTTAGAAACTGCCTGCCTGACCGATTTCCAATGCGATGTGCTCAAACTCGTCCAGGCAATCCCTTTTGGCACGGTGGCTACATACGGTGATCTCGCCGATAAGCTTTCCAATCCCAATGCCTCCCGAGCAGTCGGGCAGGTGCTCCGCCGCAACCCGCTGCCGATCATTATCCCCTGCCATCGGATCGTGAAAGCAGGCGGAAATATTGGGGGATATGGGGGCATTTTAGGGAGTGAGCGAAAAGTCGCCCTCCTCAAGCATGAAGGCGTGATTTTAGCCTAAAAACCAGCTTTTTCACCATCATAATTTTGTCATGGGGTTGGTACTATTGTAAGATTGTTGCCCCCTTCTTTATCTAATATAATACCGTTAACAAAATTTGATTTTATTGGTATTTAAGGTGATTTATGATTTCAACCGTAGTAACTGCATCGACTGCCTCAATAGCTACTAACATAACAGGGCCCCTGACCGTTATTGGTGTGGTCTTATTAATTGCTGTTCTGATTCAAAAAGAGTTAATTGGCTCAAGTGAGTCCGCAATCAGCAAGCGCATCAATCAAGTATTGAATATCGCTGTGCCCCCACTGGTCTTATCATTTATTGGCTTGGTTGTTGTCAAAGTGATGACCTTCTTTAACTAAGTATACTACCCAGAAATATTGAGAGCTCCGGGCTCCCCGAGCTCTTTTTTTAATCGAACGTATTTCTAATATAAAAACAGCAAGCTGCTCTATATTAATGGACTAATCCAATTGAGAATATAATCAATAAGCTGATTAAAACTCATATCTCCTATAAGGTGAGGGAACACCAGGAGCAAACCGATATTGGTGAGCCCATGTGCGATTGAAACTCCCAGGAGGGAACCCGAGGAATTTGTTACCAACCCAAATAAGATCGCTACCCCGAAAACAAACAGCACATCAGCGATGGAGCCATAACCAACATGAAGTACCGCAAACAAAATTGCGCTGAAAGTAATCCCATACCGCCCGTAAACTGTGATCGCCGCCTGCTGGATCAAACCTCGAAAGAGGACCTCCTCCAATACCCCGGTGAAAATTATCAGCACGAACGCAGGAACCAGCATCGCCTCAATCGTGAATTCTGGGACAACAGGTGCAGGTTTCAGAATATAATACTCCCACAACCCCAGTGGAACTCCGACAACACCGAACAACAATTGAAAAGGGAGTTTCCCTAAATTGATCCCCAGTCGTTTGGCAGAGATCCTGGAAAACCGGTTAGCAAAAAACATGCCAATATAAACCAACACGCCAACCCAGAAATACGATAACAGTGGATCTGGTTTCTTATCTTGAGCAAGTTTTAAGCTGGCGAGGGCAACCGGTAAAGATAAACTAATCACCCGCATCAGCGGGGCGACAGAAAGGGTGAGATACAATCTTCGAAAACGGATGGAATTGTCCAACGCACCGTGGATCATCAAAGCGACCAATACAATACTGTGCAGGATCAGCCCAAGGGACGGAGCCCGCAAATTGGTTAACACCTCCGCAACGATCAGCAATTGTAAGTAAAATAAAGGGGTGAAGTTGGCACCCTCAGGGAGTTTAAAATATTCGCCAAAAATGGCGAACCGACCTTGATTCGATCCTGAATCGTCTATCATCATCAGTTAAGATCCTCTTCCCCCGATTCAATAACAGTTACCCAGGATGTAAGCTGACGGTAGGGAAAGTCACAACCTTCACATGAGAGGTAAATCTTGACTTTCAGGTTTTCCCCTATAGAATCCAACGTGATCATCAATTTGTCCTCCCACTGGGCGCCATCTGGGACTAGAACCGATTCAATATGACCGACCACTCCGGCCTCAGTCAAGGCAAACACACTGTAATTCATTCCTTCACCCTCATGATTTTCTATGCCCACATTGATTTCAAAAGGGGAATTGACCTCAACCTCGGAGACATAATCTGCAGCCCTGCCCTCCATTCCGAGGATATAAAACTCGGTGAACTCAGCAGTAGTTTCCTCTGTCTTTCCCCAAAACCAGGAGAAGGATATAAAGATCAGGAAGAGTGCAATCAAAAACGAAACCACCAGGACTGTTTCAGATTTTCCTCGCTTCAACAAATTTGGAATATTGGAAGTTTTAATATCTTGTTTATGAAACAATCTGATACCCATTGAAATCAGGCCAAGGATATTTAGCAGATACAGCACAAATTGGAGCGATTGTCTTGAAATGCCGAAGAAAGAGAGCAGCAATAGGGTCAAACCTGAGATCACTACACTCAAACCGAAGCTGGTCGGATACTTCAGCTGTTCAGTAAAAGGAAATTTTTCTGCGAACATCAAATTTAATAAGAAATACCCTGGGGCAAAAAAGAGAGAAATGAAAGCTGCACTAACATTTAACGCTACTCCCAGATCTAAAAACCAGTTCAGATTGATCAGGATTAATAGGAATAAATCAAAAACAATCCACATACTACCCGGCTCCTACATTTACATTCATCTCAATCATTGTCTCTCCATGCCCATAATGTAAAATCTCCCGATTGGTAAACTCGGTTCCAGCTGGGATCATTATCTAGTAACTCAAAATCCTCCGGTGTAAACAAGCCGCCAGTGGTCCACAATTCAGAATAGTATGCAGCTCCATACCCAGTCAGGAACAGGTATTCAGGATCTTCAAAGCCCTCACCATTTGCCTCGCTATATCCAAAATGCGGGGGAGGAACTTTCACTCTCCAGCTTTCGTTCCCCTGGAGGAGAGCCGCAATTTCACCAATTGGCATCAAACCTCGAAAAATCCGTTCCCGTGCTGAAATTGAGTAAATGTTCCCTGGCTCGTCACTCGCATATTCTAGAAAATACTCGGCACCTGCAGCCCGCGCATATGTGTACTGATTGTTGGGCTGACCAATTATCGAAGAGAAAGATACATTAAAAACCCCAATGATTCCAACTGCAATCGTTGCGGTGGAAAAAATTACGAAGATTAATGTCCGAATATTTTTTTTGATGCTGTTCTTTTCATCCATGATCTCAAAGATAAGCGGCCCAATAATCAGGGGAGCCAAAAATACCGCAAAATTTAAGTATCTAATTGGATTTGAAGTTATGATATCCCGGAATAAGGAAGAAACCGCTAGACTCAAAAAGAATATCATAAAAACTGGAAACACAACCAGATCACTTCTCAGCTGGTTCCACTTCCAATTCCTTCCAATTAAATAAACTGCAACACATATCAAAGCAATCAATACAATCCCCCCCCCAGACCCATATGTAAAAACTATCAGAGAAAGAATCTTTGAAATTTCTAAGCTCGCTCTTTCACTGGCGGAGACAAAAGATTCAAGCGAATTAAATCCTAGAATCCCATCACGGATCACGGACACAAGATGGATGATTGTTTTACCAAATGCCCTGAAAGTTGAAAACCACAAAAACCATGATGCCAATAAAGTCAGAAAACCAGGATAGATCGGTTGTAAGACCCTATTAATTTTACTGAAAAATGATTTCTGTTCTCTTTGTCCAGATTTGATTAGGGGAATCAGGTAAATGAGCAAGAAAACCAGTGGACTAACTACAGCCAGAGGATGAAGGTAAGGCAAAAACAGCAGGACCAGGATAAATATGATCACCTCTTTCCAGGTCCGATCAGTCTGCCTGGTTTTCAGGAACCAGGCAAGAAAATAAAGCAGCATATAGATCGAATACTGCACAGGGAAATACATAGACTGGTAGTTGGAATAGATCAACAAACTTGACAAAGCTAAAAGAATTCCACGCACACCCGGTCGAGAATCATAGACCCAGGCTAAAAAGAAAACATTCATCACCCCGATAAGATAGAAGAATATCGTAGTGAAATGCATAGAGTTGGGAACACTTTGCCCAGAGATTATAGAAAAAACCGCGGTAATCAAATGCGAGAATGGATAAAAGTCTTCCTTAAATGAGTGTCCCGTTTGCCTGATTGTCAGGATCATGCTGTGGTGATTTGGCGAATCCCACTGGCCGTTAAACATATAATCCCGGAAATACGGCAGCGAAATTATGAACAAATTTACCATCACGATTAATAATAATCCCAACCACCATCGGTAGCTGTTTGGACGCTGGAAAACCACCAACAAAATCTGGACAAGTCCTAAAACTAACACACTGATGATCCCTGCCCAAAATAATGGAGGGTAGGCTGAATATAAACTGCTCTCGTAAGAACCATCACCAATTGATTTGCTCGCCAGGACGATGACCCCGGCGAAAATCACCATTCCGAGGATAGCTAGAAAATCAACTTTGCTGGTTTTTGGTTGGTTTTCGCTCTGCAAAATAATTGAACTCCTGATTTAAGTCTTCCTCTTGACAATTTAAATTTATTGTTACCTGAGCGGCTCACGCGAGCGGACCAGTCAAGCTGGAACAAACATTTATCTAACAATCATATCAAATCAAACAGAAAAGTATTCCTCTCTTTTGCTTTAGCTAGTATGTCCCAAGTTCATCAATAATTTGTTTATACTTGGTCACGGATGTCTCGAGGCTGTATTTCTCAACAAGAATTGCCCGAGCATTCTGAGAAATTTTTTCCAGGTCAACGCCTTCTTCAGTTGCCGATTCAAGCCCCTCAGCAATTTCCTCAGGAGTGATTCCTTTGAAAAGAAACCCAGTTTCACCTTCAATGATCATGTCCGTGATTCCACCAACATCTGTCGAAATCACCGGTGTCCCACAGCTGAAGGCTTCCATGATTACATTTGGCACACCTTCGTTTTTCGAGGGCAGGGCCATCAATTTCATCTTGTTTAAATAATCCTGGACTTCTTCATATTTCACCCAATCGAGCCTGGTGATCCTGCTGCTCCACCTGCTTTCCGAAATGATTTTATCAACCTGCTCAGCAAGCTCTCCAACCCCAATCAAAAGGAAGTGATAATCAGGGTGCTTTTCGAGAAAAATAATAATTCCTTGCACCAATTCGAGGACACTTTTATCATTTGTCATTCGGCCTAAGAAGCCAACAGTGTTGTCTCGCTGCGATATCGGCACGATTTGCTGAAATAACCCCGCATTCCCAAAAAACTGAGCCCATTGCCGAATTTTTTTCTTCCAGATCGATAAAGGGTCATTCTTAAGATATTTCATACTTCCTACAGTGATCAGATCAGCAAAGAAGTAGTTCCATTGGGTTAGCAGGATGATAACAAATTTACCAAATCCTCCGTAAATATTCCTGGCAGGTTCAACATCTGATCCAGCCACATGATAAATGTACTTTTTCCCCAACAGTTTTGCTACCAGGATCGGCAGCTGGTAATAACTGCCGAAATAATTGGTCACAATCCCAATTTCACGACGAAGCCTGATAATTACATACGCCATTTTCACCTGGATAGCAACTAGCTTGGCAAACCAGGCTATCGCGGAAAATATTAAGGGACGGATGTCACGCAAATGATGAATCCGAATCCCAATATCGATAGGGGTGGTATTTGGATGCAGCGAGATGTTTTCTGGAATTTTACCGCTAATAAAAAAAGAGGAATATCCTGATTCTCCAATCACGTAATTTAATTTTGGAGGTACAGAATAAATATTGTCCGTCGCATATGGAAAGACTAAAACGGCAATCTTCTTTCCTTTTAAATCACATCTACTCATAATTTTCCAATTCTTATTATCCAAAGCGGATTCCTCGTAAAAATTACTTTTTAAGGTAGCGTAATCGAAGCTGATTTATTTGAGCTTGAAAAAATTCCAGGATCATGTTTATGAGAGCTTTCCCAAGCTCGCTGTACCTCAAGGTTGTCTTTCGGCCTTCAAATTTCAGCGGATAGCCCAAATATTCCAACATGTCTCCAGTCAAAGATTCGAACACGTGGATTTGCCGGGAAGACAACTTGTGTTCCCACGCAGAGATTCTGCTGGAATCTATTGCCCGCCCCACAAGTTTGTGATCCTTTTGCGAGTACATGGGTAATGTTAACCCACTTGCCTGCAGCATTTTGGCTTCAAATTGAAGCCCGAGGAATTCGCATAATCTTTTAATTTCGCGCTCTGGATCTGATAGAAGATCCTCATATCGGATTTGAATGATTTCTCTCTCATTCAAAAGCTTTTCTGCCGCCAGGCCATAAGCAAGATTGTTTACCCAAAAATTTGCAGCGCGATCAATCGTTCGTGGTCCCCAGGAAACCGAGAGCAGCGAAGACGCTACTGCCCGCCCATCACGGACCAGATGAACAAACTTCGCCTTAGGGAAAATTTCAAGAAGTTTTCTAACATGTTTAATATTTGCCGGCACATGATCGATCCAAAGGAGATTTTCAGTCTCTCCGGTTTGATCTGCATATTCACCAATGATAAAATTTATCATCTCCGAATACGGAGCTTCAGACTTTGGGAATTCTCTAAGCTGAATATTCCACAGCTGAAAGCGTGGATGTTCCTTGATTTTTTGCAGAATTTCCTGGCTCGTTAAATCTGCTCCCTTCCGTTCTTTACCCAGAGAAAGATAGCCGTCCAGTACAAACTGTGCTTCAGGTACACAAACTACTTGTTGGTGCGAGCCCAAGATCGCACCTAATAAGGTCGTTCCGCTTCTGTCGCAACCTCCGACGAACACAGGATCAGCTGAAAATTTTGCCATAAATATTCCCTAGTTTATTTTTATTATAATAGATGAAAAATAGTCCTAGAATGCATAGGTTGGCCCATACCCAGCCAAAACCAATCGATATCAAGCCCTTCGAAGCAAAAAGCAGCGGGAAAGAAATTGAAATAAGCGCCAACAATGCCGAGCTGCCCACCAGCCAAACTTTCTCTTTACGTACTTTTAGTCCTGAGAAAAACAAATTATTTACACTCGCAATTGGGGCAGCAATGATGATCACCCTCAGCAGCTCAATTGCGTCTAGGGTATATTCAAAACCAAAAAGGGACATGATAAATTCTGAAAATAGCAGTCCAAGGAAGGAAAGCACTCCGGTAATTGCCATGGCATAAACAGCTGCCCGCATCCAAATTTTCTCAAACCGTTCTGAATCGTGCGATCCTTCGGCAAAAGCCGATCCTGCCAATGCAATCCCCGGGCTGATCAGCAGAGCGCCAATCATCCAGACAATATAAACAAAAGCAGAATCTTCTCCTCCCCACAATTCGAAAGCAAGAGGTGGAATTAACCAGGTAGGGATTTTATACAAATTGTTCGCCAAGAAATTACTGATTGAGAAAATTAAGATTTCTTTTTTATTCTCGATTGGCTGACTGTTTACTTCTCTGTACTGCGGAAAAATTTGTTTAACGAAAACCACAAAGCTAAGTGTTATTGCAATCAGATAAGCAAAAATATTCGAGAGAATAATTCCATAAATACCCAACCCAACCAGAACAAATACCAAAACTAACCTGACTAGATTGAATAAGAAAGTTTGCTGAAGAGTAAATTTCGATTCTCTAAAACTTAGAAATATCTGGCTGAAAAGATTAAAAATCGCCAATAGGGAAACAGCAGCCAACAAACAGATTATAAAATACAGATCATTGAAGCTGTCCAGCAGAGAAAAATTCCAAACTCTCATTACCAGGTAATACAGGACCGACAAGCCCATACTGACCATTATGCTAACCTTGAGTGCATAATTAATCAGCTCTTTTGGATTTTTTACATCCGATAAATATCTAACCAGGCCTGCACCCAGACCCAGACTTGAAAACCCGCTGAGGAAACCTACCACAGAGATCATTGATGAAGAAACACCGATGATTTCTGCTGAGAATAAATAAGATGCGAAGATCCAAAATGCATACCCGACAGCTCCCGCAAGCAGGTTGGCAGCAAAGATGTATACCGCATTCGAGATGAAATGACTGGAAAGAAAGGATTGATAAAATTCCTTGATTTTCTGCTGAATGCTCATCTGATTACTTCGCCTTTTACGGTCTGCTTCACTTTAGCCGAAGATCTCTCATTTACTTCCGCTTTTTGGTAATAATTCTTGATATAGATTCAGCAGCTTTTTTGCCGATTTTTTCCAGGTAAAATTATTTGCGATTTGCTTTCTCCCCTTTACGCCCATTTTTTTACGAAGCTGGGGATTTTCAACCAGCTCCCTGATTTTTCCAGCCAATTCTGGGACATCATCGTAAGGCACCAAGAATCCGCTCACATTATCCTGGATCACCATTCTCACTCCGGGGTTGTTTGTCGCAATCGCCGGTAGACCACATGCCATCCCTTCGGCAACTGCCAGACCAAATGATTCGGCGATAGAGGGAATCACAACCAGGTTGCCAGCATTGTAATATTTAGGTAGTTGGTGATGTAGAATTCTACCGGAAAACTTAACTTTATCAGCTATACCTAGTTCCGACGCTCTAGACTGGTACTCTGTAAGCATTTCCCCGCCACCAATCACAAGAAGTTTCAGAGCATCAATGTCACACAGTTTAGAAATTGCCTCCAACAAAAAAAACAAACCTTTATTGACATGCGCTCTATCCAACGAACTGACAAATAAAACAACCACATCCTTATTGGAAAAACCAAATTGTTCTCTGATCTTAGTGGATGCTAATCCGGGTTTGAAGGATTCCACATCCACACCGCTGGGCACCTCCACCAGCTGATCGCGTTTGTCTTTGAAAATCTTCTCGTAAAAAATAGAGGATTCGGCATGGTCAAATGAATTGAAAGTTATCCAGTCTGCTCGTTTGAACAGCAGAGGAGTAAAAATTTTCTGGTAAATCAAAAATAAAACGCCCTTCACACCTCTGCCGATCAAGTCATTATGATAGGTCACCACCAGAGGAACCTGATTTCTCACCAGATTGAGAAGAATTAATTCCGAACCAAAAATATACGGGTTATGCAAATGGACCAGGTCAAACCCCGAGAGTTTTAACAGGTCAGGGGTTAAAAAGGCGTTCTGGATGGACAGAAAGGAGTGAAAATAACAGTAAATACTCTGATCGTAGTCCTTTTGTGGGACACCTTTATCGGGAACAAAGACCTCAACGTCCACACCAAGGTCTTGCAGTCCTTTTGCATAGTAATAGGCTACTGTCCCGGTTCCCTCGTTGAAGGGTGAATGGGCAACTACATGAGCAACTCTCACCTGGAAATTATTCTCCTCAAATCTAATGAAAATCCCATCAATAAATAACGATTCTCTCTACCCATTAATTTCTGATAAATAGCATTGTTCATATTCATTGACCATTGTATCCCAATTAAAATCCTTCGCTTTGAGATAATCCAGATCCCCATTAAATACACGGACCACCCCTTCAGCAATCGCGGTGGCACTCCCAGCTTCAACCAATACAAAGTTGCCAAAAACCACCTCTGGAATGGATCCGGATGCTGAAGCGACCACAGGAACATCCAGGCTGCTGGCTTCAACCGTAGTAAACCCAAAACCTTCAGTGAGTGATGGGATCACGATACAATTAGATTGACTTAAAAAAGCGAACAGGTCTTTCCGGTCGGAGAACGTTGGAACAAGGGTTACCTTATCAACTAACTTTTTTTCCCGAATTGCCAGCTTGATTTTCTCGTATTCTGCTGCAGGGCTTGAAGATAAGATCATCAGTAATTGTGATCCAGGAATTTTTCTGCTGATTTCAGGTACAGCATCAACCAGATAATGGACCCCTTTCGTGACCCCTGGACGACCGTAATAAACATAATTGAAGTCCGCCTGTGAGAACAGGTTGCTGAGTTCATTTTCGCTGGAGGGTTGGATTTCTTCTCCCTCCAAATCCACACCCGGATAAATTACTTGAACCTGACCTGCTTCCACTCCTGTCTGAATTAAATCGTTCTTCGTAGCATTAGAAATGCACACATGATGGTCATATGGCAAACTGACGATCATTTTTTCGATAAACTGATAAATAAATGATTTTCGTTTAGAGGCTAAAACAAATTCCCACCGCTCGCCTAATACCTCATGACAGGTGATCACAATCTTTGCCTTCCCAAAAAGAGAACCAAGATAAGCTGCTAAGGCCGAATAATTTGAACTGGTTTGAATGATCTCAAATTGAGAAACTTGTTTGATCAATCGCGGGATGCTTACCAGAGTAAATAAGAATGGATTTTCCGAAATCGGCAATTTCACCCGCTCAACATCCACACCATGAATTCTTTCGTGTTTAGCCAATCCCGGTTTTCCTGAGGTGATAACCTTGACATAATGCCCCTTTTTAACCAACCCTTCAGCGAGTCTCTGAAATAACAATTCAGACCCACCAACATAGGGATAATAATTGGCTAAAACAAATAATATATTCATTTAGAAAGTTATTTGAGATTGTTATAGTTTTCGGTTTTTATAAAATTCATTCAGCAAACCTCGCACGGAGTGCAGCGTGATGCCGGTTGAGATCATCACTGCCCCGATAATCGCCAGCATTACGCTGATCATTGCCGTACCAACCGCGATCTGGGTTGTCCTGCGGAAAATTTCCACCACCCGCAGGCCAGCAAAAAAGCCACCACCGAGCAGTAAGGCTCCTGGCATCCCAAAGAACAGCAGCGGACGATATTGTCCCACCAGCTGTATGATCCCGGCAAGCACATTCATGCCCTGCCGCCACACCGAGCGTTTCGGTTTGTCCAGGTATTGGATCGTTACCGGTACTTCTTTTACCCGTAAATCTAATTCCTTGGCAATAAACTGCATTTCCGATTCGACCGAAAATCCTTTTGAGCTAAAGGCGAATTCTTTCAGTGCTTTCTCAGAAAAAGCACGGTAGCCATTCTGGGAATCCGAAGATTGCGTGCCTGAAAATGATTTCGTGAATAAATTAAAAAACCAATGCCCAATGACCCGATGCTTCGGCACTTCTGATTTTTCGTCGAGGTAGCGGGAGCCAATCACAAGATCAGCACTGCCGTCGAGAATTGGTCCAACAATCTCGGGGAGATCATCTACCTGATGCTGTCCATCCGCATCGAGCATCACGACTGCTTCAGGTGAAAACTTTTGCGCTTCCTGGAAGCCGCGGTTGAGGGCAACACCTTTTCCCTGGTTCCCCTGATTTCTGACCACCAGCGCTCCGGCTGTGCGAGCTATCTCACCAGTATTGTCCGTTGAGCCATCATCAACAACGATGATGTTTGAGACGTATTTTTCCAAACCCAGAATTACGCTCCCTATAAATCGAGCTTCATTGTATGCAGGGATAACGACCACGATATTTTTTCCGAGCAGCAGCTCATATCGTTTCATTTCTTCGGGATCTAAAACAAATACTGATGAATCTGGTACTGCAGCCATAACTACCTCTTTCTTTACTACGCCTCAATTTTATTATACCTGCCGCAATCAGCCATCTGCTTTCAATTTCGTGATGGTTATTACACAAAACTGTCATGGTCGGGGGAAATATCCGCCAAATGCTGACAATTTTCCGGTTAAGAGATAGAATAACCAGCTTCACCCATTGCCCCATTCCCTATGTTTGCTTATAATTGATAGGTCAGGTATGATCTATGATCAATGCCTGTCAGCAGACAATATATTAACGAAGGATACTTTTCTTATGCCCCAATCACCAAGCGGAAACGAGATTCGAAAACAATTTATTGATTTTTTTGAAGAGAAGCATGCGCATACCTTTGTGCAGTCTTCTTCTCTGGTACCCGGAAATGACGCCACCCTGCTGTTCACCAATTCTGGAATGGTGCAGTTCAAGGATGTTTTCCTCGGAACCGATAAACGCGATTATCTGCGCGCAGTCAACTCCCAGAAGTGCATGCGCGTTGCTGGAAAGCACAACGACCTGGAAGATGTTGGATTCGATGACACCCACCACACCTTTTTTGAGATGCTGGGCAACTGGTCATTCGGCGACTACTACAAAAAAGAAGCAATTGAATGGGCCTGGGAACTGCTTACCGAGGTATGGGGGCTGAACAAAGACGATTTATACGTCACGGTATTCAAAGATGAAAAAGGCGAAATCCCCACCGATGACGAAGCCCTCGAGCATTGGAAAAATCAACCCGGTCTCTCCCAAGACCACATCCTCTATTATGGACGCAAGGACAATTTCTGGGAGATGGCAGCCACCGGACCGTGTGGGCCAAACTCAGAGATCCACATTGACCGCGGACCCAAGTACGGCGAATTGACCTACCTTGAAAATGGTCAGCCCGACCTGGACGGACCACGCTTCCTCGAGCTGTGGAACCTGGTATTCATGCAGTACAACCGCATTGATGAAAGCACCCTCGATCCCCTGCCTGCCACCCACGTAGATACCGGGTTGGGCTTTGAACGGATCGTTTCTGTACTTCAGGATCAATCCTCCAACTACCGCACAGACCTGTTCTGGCCGGTAATCGAAAAAATCCAAGAGCTTGCCGGTCACAGCGATAAGCAGCGTGACAAGCAGTTCACCCCTTACCGGGTAATCGCCGATCACGTCCGCGCCGCCACCTTTTTGATCGCCGATGGCGTCATCCCTGGCAATATGGGACGCAACTACATCACCCGCATGGTGGTGCGCCGGGCAGCGCGCTTCGCCAGCAAGCTCGGGCTTCATGATCCTTTCCTTGCTGAGGTTGCCAAAATCGTGATCAAGAACTATGGAGATGCCTTCCCTGAGCTGGCCAAAAATAAAACCATCATCCTCGACAGCCTCACCAGAGAAGAAAAACAATTTAAGCAAACCGTCGATCGCGGCGTCGCCCAGCTCGAAAATTTGATTGCCGAATCCAAAAAGAACAAAGAAACCGTGCTTGACGGTGAGAAATCCTTCCGCTTGTATGATACCCACGGACTGCCCCTGGAAATCACCCGCGACATTGTCCAGGAAGTCGGGCTCAGCGTGGATGAAGCGGGATTCAAAGCCGCCATGGAAGCCCACCGGATTGCATCAGGCGGCGGCAGCGCCATGGGCGCCCTCGGCGGTGAGGATGCAGAGGCATTTCAGAAAATATTCACTGCCCTGCAGGCAGAAAACAAACTCAAAGCTAAAGGGGTCAGCTATGACCCGTACGATTCCCTGGAGACCAGTGGTGAAGTCCTCGCCCTCGTGCAGGACGGCAGCGTGGTGAAATCTGCCAAAAAAGGCGAACAGTTAGAAATCATTCTCCCCGCCACAAGTTTTTATGTCGCTGCAGGCGGCCAGGTGGCAGACACCGGAACAATTTCCGCGGAAGATGGCAGCTGGACATTCGAAGTCAGCGACATCCGCCAGCCAGCCGCGGGGATCATTGCCCATCGCGGCAAGGTGACGACCGGTACGCTCAAAGTCGGAAATCAGGTTCAGGCCCAGGTAGACCAGCAGCGCAGACAGGATATTATCCGCAATCACACCGCCACCCACCTGCTGCACGCTGAACTGCACCGTGTGCTCGGCGACCATGCCAGGCAGGCCGGTTCGCTGGTTGCCCCCGACCGTTTGCGCTTCGACTTCCAGCATCCGGAAGCAGTCACCCCAACTGAGTTGGTGGAGATCGAAGCCGGAGTAAACAAGCGTATTTTGGAGAACCATGAATTAAAAATTGAAAAGAAAACTCTCGATGAAGCCAAATCCGAAGGCGCAACTGCACTTTTTGGTGAAAAATACGGCGAGATCGTCCGCACCATTCAGATTGGCGGAGAAAAGCCTTTCTCCTATGAACTCTGCGGCGGCACCCATGTGACTTCCACCGGAGAGATCGGCACCTTCCTGATCATCAGCGAAGGCAGCGTGGCATCCGGCATCCGGCGTATCGAGGCGATCACCGGGCGGGAAGCCTACCAACGCATTCAAAAACGGAACGCAGACATTGCCAGGCTCGCCGTCCTGCTGAAAACCACCCCAGACCAGGTCCTGGAGAAAACCAAAACCCTTTCTAAAGAGCTGATCGAGGCGCAAAAAGCGATTTCCGGATTAAAACACAGCCAGGCTGCCGGTTCCTTCAGCCAGCAGATCGAGAATGCCCCAGAGATCAACGGCGTGCGCGTGCTCGCCAGCATCCTCCCAGAAGCAGACCGGGATACGCTCCGTGAGCTGGCCGACCGCTTCCGCCAGAAGTACCCCACCGGTGTGACCGTACTCGCCAGTGTGATCGACGATAAACCAGCAATCATCGCGGCAGTCACCGACGACCTTGTCAAACAAGGCTGGCATGCCGGCGAGCTGGTCAAGGTAGTTTCCGAACCGGTCGGCGGCAGCGGTGGCGGACGCCCCAATCTGGCACAGGCTGGCGGCAAAGATGCCTCCAAGTTAGAGAGCGCCATCGCTTTGGTGGCTGACTGGGTCACCGAAAAAACTCAGGGATAAACCAACCCTGTTTTAATAAACTTATATGAAAACTCAGATCCTTCACCTCGAGGTTTACGACGACCGCCATTCCATTTCCGATAAATTGGATTGGGGTCGCGCTGACCGTGCCATTCTGATTTGGCCGCTGCGGGGGCAGCCGCTCTCAAATAAGTTGGATCTGAATTTAATCCAGCGGCGCTGCCAGACTGCCGGGATGAAGCTTGCCCTGGTCTGCCGCGATCCCTCTATCAAAGAATATGCCCTCGGCTTAGATATTCCCGTATTTCGATCGCTGCGAAAAGCCCAACAGGTCGCCTGGGAATACTCCCTGCCCCCAGAAGATGCACTTGCAGACTACCAGCCGGAGCGCAAGCTCACCCGTCAGGAGTTGAAGCAGCAGATCACCCCAACCCAAGAAACCAACTGGATGGAACTACCCCAGGCGCGCATCTCCGCGGTGGTGATCAGCCTGCTTGCCCTGCTCACCATGGTGATCTTCCTCGTGCCAAGCGCACAGATCACCTACCTGCCCAAGTTGGAAACTCAATCACTGCAGCTCGAGATCCTCGCTGACCCAAAGATCAGTGCGTTTAACCTTTCAGGCACCCTTCCGGTAGAAAATGTGACTGTCAGCGTTGAAGGACGATCGGAGCTTGATGTCAGCGGTGAGTTGGGAATTCCTTTCCAATCCGCCAGCGGCTTAATCGAATTCACCAACATCACCAATCGAGCGCTGACCATTCCCACCGGCACGGAGATCCGCACCACAGACCCGGCCTCCACGATCCGCTTCATTACCTCAACAGCAGCCAGCCTGCCAGGTGAGGTTGGCGCAGCAGTCAGTGTGCCGATTGAGGCGGTCAACCCCGGCTCAAACAGCAACCTGCCTGAGAATACGTTAGTAGTTGTCGATGGCGAGCTTTCCCTCAGCCTGACTGCGGTCAACCCGCAGCCGACCAGCGGAGGTACCGAGCAGCTCAGCGCCGCACCGACCCTCGAAGATTACGACCTGCTGCACGACCAGCTGATCACCTCGCTGCAGGAGAATGCCCTCGCGGAACTAGAAACCACCAACGCAGCGCTGGATATTATCCTCTTCAACCAGCCCGCCCATATTACGATCAGCGAGGAAACCTATTTGCCCGAACAGCCTCAGCCGACCGATTCGCTCTCGCTGCTGCTGCGGGTCGATTTTGATGTGTACGTCATCCGCTGGGAAACCTTTCAGGCAATGGGAAACGCGATCCTCGATGCAACCCTCGCCGAGGAATTCACCAGCCAGCCTGATACCTTCTCAATGTCACAAGTTTCAGACCCAATCCTTGGCGCTGACGATACCTCAACCTGGGAAGTGATTATCTTTCGGCAGGTGTTTGCTTCGCGGGACCTCCCCGAAGCGCTGAAAATGATCACCGGTAAATCTACAGACCAAGCCAGCCTAATCCTGACCGACGAGCTTGACCTCGCTGCTGATCCAGATATCATCATCTCTCCTTCATGGTGGCCGTGGCTGCCGCTGCTGGGTACCCGGATCACTCTGAATGATATTTGGGTATCCCCATAATGCGGATTCTGTGTATCGACCCCGGAGACCGGCGCATCGGTTTGGCAATTAGCGACCCGACCAATACCCTCGCCCGTCCTTATAAGGTCATTCGCCACGTCAACCGGCAGGCGGATGCTGCCGCCTTGGTAAAAGCTGCTGACGAGGAACAGGTTGAACTGATCGTGGTGGGCCAGGCTACTGATTTTGATGGCAGACCAAACCTCTCTGGACGCAAGTCTCGCCGCCTGGCGGGGGCAATCCGAACGATGACTGAAATCCCGGTCATCTTGTGGGATGAAAGCTACTCTACTCGCGATGCCCAGCGCAATCAGAAGGAATTAGGTTCAAAAAAAGCAACCCTTACCCGTCATATGGATGACCGCGCCGCAGCGATCATTTTACAGTCCTACCTCGACGCCCAGGCAGACAATAAATGAACCGCTCGCGTTCCTCCTGTGCTAGATTTTTTGTGCTGATCGTTATCGGGCTGGCGATCCTCGCAGTTGGTTTGGTGTTCAATGTCATCTCCGCGATCCCAACCAAAGCCGAAAATCTTTTTGGCCCCGCCACAAGCCGCCTCTCTACCAGTCAGCACTACCTGCTCAGCTACAAGCTGGTCAACAGCCAGGACTTGCTGCTCACCCCCGTCGACCCGACCGGCGCAGAGGTGCCGTTCACCATCACTCCCGATGAGCCCATTAACTCGATCCTGCTGCGCCTGCAAAGCCACGGGCTGATCCCTGACAGCGAAGCCGCCCGCAATTACCTGGTCTATACAGGCCTGGACACACGCATTCAAACTGGAGAATTCACTCTCAGCCCGGCAGCCGCCCCTATCGAAGTGATCACCGCCCTGCTCGATACCACCCCAGGAGACGCAACCCTGGTGATCCTGCCTGGGTGGCGGCTCGAAGAAATCGCGGAGAGCCTGCCGACCACCGGGCTGGAGATCTCAGCGCAGGAATTTATCCAGGCAGCCAACGGGAGAGGATATCACTTCTCATTTATCGGGGAGGTCCCCACCGGCGCCAAGCTGGAAGGCTTCTTTCCACCCGGCAGCTATCAGCTCGAACGGGGGTTGAGCGCCGAACAGGTAATCTCCTACCTGTTGGACCAATTTGACCAGCTGCTGCCCAATGAAATCGAAGAGGGCATCCAGCAGCAAGGTTTAACCGTGTACCAAGCAGTCGTTTTGGCTTCAATCATTGAACGCGAAGCCGTGCTCGAGGAAGAAATGCCGATCATCGCCTCCGTGTTCTACAACCGGCTTGCCATTGGGATGAAACTCGAGACCGACCCCACTGTGCAGTATGCCCTGGGTTACAACACCAGCCAGGCGACCTGGTGGACCAATCCGCTGAGCTACACCGACCTGACCTTCGATGGCCCGCATAATACCTATCTCTACAACGGTCTGCCGCCGACCCCAATCGCCAATCCCAGCCTGACCGCTTTGCAGGCGGTCGCCTACCCCGCCCAGACGCCCTATTATTATTTCCGAGCCGCCTGTGATGGTTCCGGACGGCATCAGTTTTCGCAATCATTTGAAGAGCATCTTGGTAACGCCTGCCAATAAGTAACATCATCCCCGGTCAAAACATCTAAACAGCAACGGATCAACTTATGACGATATCAAACCAATACCCTAACCTGCAAATTGTCCCCCTGGATAAAGTCCACCTGCATGAGAACCATGACCCGCAGCGTACTGCCCCACTGATTGAGCGCTTGACATCAGAAGGCATTTTGCTCAATCCCCCAATCATTTCCTATTTCCAAAATGGGGACGAAGAGTACATGGTACTCGACGGCGCTAACCGGGTGACCTCCTTCCGGGAGATGGGCATTCCCCACATCTTGGCCCAAATTGTCGAACCAGATTCACCCTCCCTGCGGCTGCAAACCTGGAACCATGTCATCTGGGGAATCGAGCAGGAAAAATTCCTGGAGTTGGTTGCCGAGATTGATGGGATCGAGGCCCGACCGTACTCCGGCGAACTGTTGAATTTCACTGAAAATACGCTGGCGCTGATGCAGATGCCCAACCTGGGCTTGTTCAAATTGGTGGTCAGCGATGCTGCAGAGCGGATCGCGATGCTCAACCAGATCGTGGACGCCTACAAGTCAGTCGCCCGCTACGACCGCACCCACATCGAAGAAATCCGCAAGATCATCAACCTGTATTCCGACCTGGCCGCTCTGGTGGTTTACCCCAATTTCACCATCGAAGAAATCCTCGAGACCTGCCGGCTCAACAACCTGCTCCCAGCCGGGGTGACCCGCTTCCTGGTCTCTCCACGTGCGCTGCGGATCAAATATCCGCTCGAGCGGTTGACCAGCAAGCAATCCCTGGAAGAAAAAAACCAGGACCTGCAGGCTTTCATCCAGCAGAGGTTGGAAATCAAAGGGGTGCGGATTTACACCGAAACCACCGCGATCTACGATGAGTAACCTCAAAAATTATCCGGCGAGTTCGTTAAATATCTAAGGTGGTGTATAATTACTCGCTTGCTGTTCCGCGGCGAAAATAAACCCTATGGATATATTTTTTAACGACCCAAATGATGTCCCCCTCCCCCCAGATCAGATCGAGGTCAGGGAGCTTACCGGCACACCCAATCAAGAAGGAAATCGTGTGCTGGTCAATTTTGAGATCACCCCGTTCCAGGACCGCCCGAACATTGAAGTTGCCCTGCTCAACGAAGCCGGCAAGCAAGCTGCCGCCTTCAGCGTCGTTGAGGCGATTGAAAACAAGATGGACTTCACCCTGCATCTCAGGGATGCTGAGACCAAGGGAAAATACACACTTCTTATTGAAGTAATCTACACCGACCTATCTACTCTCGATGAAGCAGAGGGTCCACCAATCCAAGAAACGATTGCCAACACCAAGCGCGTGGTCGCCAGCGCTAAGTCTACCTTCGAGATCAAATAACTGCTCAAAAATTAATAGTCGATGAAACCATTACTGAAAATTGGCAATTTTATCCGTCCATATTGGCTTTATCTGCTCGGGGCTTTCTTCGCCCTGATCGGGGTGACCGCCACGCAGCTTGCAATCCCGACAATCATTGGTCAGGTGATTGATGTTGGTTTGGAATCCGGCGAAGTCTCCTATATGCTTAACGCTGCCCTGCTGATCCTGGCAATTGGGTTTGGGCGGGCGGTGATCTCCTTTTTTCAGCGCTATTTTTCGTCAGTCGTCTCGATTCAGGTCGGATTTGACGTGCGCAACCGGTTATTCAGCCATATTCAAAACCTGAGCTTCTCCTTCCACGACCACAACCAGACCGGCCAGTTAATGAGCCGCTGCACCGAAGATGTGCGCTCCATCCAGGAGTTTATTGGCATGGGGATCGTAGAACTGGTTCAAATTATCCTGATGTTGATCGGCACAATCGTGCTGATGATCCTTGAAAGCCCCAAGCTGACCCTGATCGCCCTTGCCCCATTAATCCCGCTGCTTTTCATTACTGCCGATTTTGGCGGTCGGGTAAGCGCTTTGTTTTACACAGTTGATCACGCCCTCGGCGAGCTCTCATCTAAGCTGCAAGAAAATGTCACCGGCGTGCAGGTCGTGCGGGCATTTACCAGGGAGGGTCACGAAATCGACCGCTTTGACCGCTCTAACAAAGAGCTGTTCGAGGCCCGCATCCATGTGATCAACGAGTGGTCCAAGATCATGCCGACCACCAATTTCCTGGTCGCCGCTGGCACAATCATGATCTTGTGGTTCGGCGGCCAGATGGTGATCGACGGCCAGCTGACCATTGGGCAGATCGTGCAGTTCAATGCCTACATGCTGCTGATTGCCTCCCCTGCGCAGCAGCTCACCTGGCAGGTCAATGCCGCCGGAGAAGCTGCCGCGGGTAGTCAACGCATCTTTGAAATCCTGGACGATCAGCCAGACATCCAAAGCCCCCCCAATGCGATTTCCCCAGAGCAACTCTCCGGGAAAGTCGCATTCAAGAATGTCGAGTTTACCTACCAGGGAGAAAGCGAACCTGCTCTCAGCGAGATCAATTTCACTGCCGAACCAAACCAAACCATCGCCCTGATCGGCGCTACCGGCTCAGGTAAAACCACACTGATCAATTTGCTGCCCCGCTTCTACGACACCTCTGCCGGCGAGGTGCTCTTTGACGGGATTGATGTCCGTCAATATGACCTGCACCAGCTCCGCCGCCAGATCGGGATTGTGCTGCAGTCCTCGCTGTTATTTTCCGCCACCATCCAGGAGAACATCGCCTTCGGCTTGCCTGGAGCCAGTCAGGAACAAATCATTGCCGCCGCCAAGGCCGCCCAGGCAGATGATTTCATTACCAGCTTCCCCGATGGCTATCAAACCGTGGTCGGCGAGCGCGGCGTGACGCTCTCCGGTGGTCAGCGCCAGCGGGTGGCAATTGCTCGTGCCCTGCTGATCAACCCACGCTTCTTAATCCTTGACGACTCAACTTCCAGCGTGGATACCGAGACCGAGCACTTGATCCAAAAAGCCCTCGATAATTTGATGAAGGACCGCACCACATTCATCATCGCCCAGCGTTTATCTTCGGTGCGCGCTGCAGACCTGATTCTGGTGCTCGACCACGGAAAGATTGCCGAACGCGGCACCCATCAGGAATTGATCAAGACCGACGGTTTGTATAAAGAGATCCATGATTTACAGCTCACCCAGCACGACCAGGCCCAGGCAGACATTCAGGCTGCCGACCAGGAAGGGAGCTAAGCATGCGGAAAGTTAAATCGCAGCCAATGCCCAGCCTGCCGGCCCACTATCAGCTGGAGGACGAGAAATACGAGGGCTACAACCGGGATGTTTTCCAGGGCGTGTTCAGTTTCATCACGCCGTATAAGCGTGAGCTGATCATCTCGATGATCCTGATGATGATTGGCTCGGCTGCTTCTGTGGCCGGACCATATCTCACAAAAATTGCGCTGGATGATGGCATCGCCGGAAAAAACGTACCGGTGTTGAGAAACGCGATCCTGCTCTACCTCGGAATCGCTCTGCTGCAGTGGGCGGTTACCTATGTGAGGATCAATATCATGGCGCGCGCCGGGCAGTCGGCGATCTACGATATGCGCTCCCGGCTGTTCAACTATATCCAGCAGCTCTCGATGAGTTTCTTCTCGCATTACAGCGTGGGACGCCTGATCTCCCGGGTGATCAACGATGTCAGCGTGCTGCGCCAATTCGTTACCTGGGCAATTGTCGCCTCACTGCGCAACCTGCTGACCCTGTTTGGGATTATCTTTGCGATGCTCAGCCTCAACGTGCGGCTTTCGCTGTTCAGCTTTGCAGTGATCCCGCTGATCTTCCTGGCAACCTTCGTGTTCCGCAAGCTGGTCCGTGAGCTGTACCGCAACGTGCGTGCCGGGATGAGCTGGGTGAACTCCGTACTGGCAGAGAACATTAACGGCGTGCGGGTGATCCAGGCATTCAGCCGGGAAGAACACAACTACGACCAATTTAATAACACGGTCAATCGCTTTCAGCTGGTCTATAACCTCAAAGTTGCCCGGCTGGTGGCGGTATTCTTCCCCAGCATCGACCTGATCGGCACCCTCGCCACCTTCCTGGTGATCTGGCTGGGCGGCGCAGCAGTACTCGGCGAACAGGTCACAGCCGGCGTGCTGGTCGCTTTTGTGCTGTATATTGAAAGCTTCTTCCGCCCGATCCAGGACCTCAGCCGGCGCTATGACCAGTTCCAGTCATCAATGATCGCCGGGGAACGGATCCTCGACCTGCTGGGAACCCCGGTAGAAATCCAGGATCAACCCAAAGCCCAGCCGCTGCCCCCCATTGAAGGATACGTCGAATTTAAGGATGTCAGCTTCCATTATGCCGACGACCCCAGCACGATGGTGCTGAGCGAGATCAGCCTGGCAGCCACACCTGGAGAGACGATCGCCCTGGTCGGCGAGACCGGCGCAGGGAAATCAACGATGATCCGCTTACTGGGCCGCTTCTATGACCCCACCAGCGGTCAGCTCTCGATCGATGGGCACGACATCCGCAGCGTCACCCAGGCGAGCTTACGCGGTCAAATGGGGATCGTGCTGCAGGAGCCATTTTTATTTGGCGGCTCGGTGCTTGAAAATATCCGCTTTGGCCGTTTAGACGCCAGGATCGAAGATGTCGAAGCCGCCGCCAAAGCAGTTGGCGCCCACGAGTTCATCACCGCCCTGAGGGATGGCTACCAGACCTCGGTTGAAGAAGGCGGCGCGCTGCTCTCCGTTGGGCAGCGCCAGCTGATCTCCTTCGCCCGTGCCCTGCTGGCAGACCCGCGTATCCTGATCCTTGATGAGGCCACCTCAAGCGTCGACACCCAGACGGAACAAATCATCCAGGCAGCCCTGGCGAAACTGCTTAAAGGACGCACCTCGTTCGTGATTGCCCACCGGCTCTCCACGATCATTAACGCCGACCAGATCATTGTGCTCAGCCAGGGAAAAATTGTAGAACAAGGCCGCCACCACGAGCTGCTCCAGCTCAAGGGCACCTACTACAATTTATACAATATGGGATTTCAAGAGAAACCAGAGTAAAAATAGTTGACCGGTCTCCCCTCCTAAATTGACGTCATTCCAAACGCTCGCCCGCGAGCGTCGGAATCATTATTCACTCGTTGTTAGAACCAGCCAGATTAATTAACTATCTCAATAATGATCCCTCCAGCGATCCGCTGTTCGGGATGGTATTAACATTCATGTTCACTTTCTTACCTCTAGCCCCAATTACCCTGACCCCACACCAAGCCCAATTCTCGTTTTTATGGTTTAATCACCATTGATGGCAAACAAAGACAAAAACCACTTTCCGATCAACAGCCGGCCGAGACGCTCGCGCCTCTCGCTGATCAGCAGACTGCTGCTGCTCTTGATCAATATTGTAATCCTCGCATTTCTGGGCTGGAACGCCTGGATGGCTGGCATCTTGAACGCCTACCTGCCGGTGAAATACCAGATTACCCCGACAGAAGCAGTTCAAAGCGCACCCGATCCAACGCCCACTCCCAGCCCGGAAGCATCCCCCACTGCAGAAAACACCTCAACCCCGCCGCCGACCGCGGCTGCTGCCCAGGCGATCCCCACAATCCCAGACCTCCCGGGGATGATCGTGCTCTCGATCAACCAGGCGGGCTACAACCATCTGTTCGCCTACCACCCGCAAAACCTGCCCCTCACCCGCCTGACCTACGGCGCATGGGACGACCTCGAACCCGCCCTCAGCCCGGACGGCAACCAGGTGGCCTACTCCTCCAACCGCACCGGGCAGTGGGACATCTACGTGCTCGACCTCTACAGCGGCGAGCTCAACCAGGTCACCGATGATTTGGCCTATAACGGCAGTCCTGCCTGGTCCCCGGACGGCGTCTGGTTGGCATACGAAAAATATCTCGACGGCAACCTCGACATTTTCATGCAGACCGTTGACCACTCGATCGCCGAGACGCGGATCACCTCCCACGGCGCAGCAGACTTTGACCCTGCCTGGCATCCCGGCGGTTCGCTGATCGCCTTCACCTCGACCCGCACAGGCGCCCAGGACATCCACGTCTCCGACATTGATCAGCTCGGCAGGGCTGGTTTCGTCACAAACTTCACCCACAACTCTACGATCAATCAAAACCACCCCTCCTGGTCTCCAGACGGCAGCCAGCTGGCTTTCTCTGCGCCGCACCAGGGTTACCCCGCCATCTACATCGCCGAGTACGTCCAGGGCTCAACCAGCGCCCGCTATCTCACCAACGGCAGCGCGATGAAGTGGTCTCCTGATTCCCGAAATGTACTGGTCTTACAGGCAACCATTGAAGCAACTTTTATCACCGTACTTGATGCTGTTACCCACAATTATTTGCTGCCGCCCTTTATGCTCAATGGGCGGATCAGCCAGATCAGCTGGGGCGCCGACCTCTTCCCCGATATTCTCCCTGCCTCCATCGAGCAAGCCGCCAATGCAGACACAAGCGCTTCCTGGCAGATCGAGCTGACCCCGGATGCCGGATCGCTCTACGGCCGCCAAAACGTGATCGAGCTTCCCGACATCGAAGCCCCCTACCCATCCTTTATCGCCCTGGCGATCGAGCCATTCTATGCCCTCAAGGACCGCACCGAGCACGCCCTCGGTTGGGACCTGCTCTCTGGGCTGGAAAATGCGTTTATTCCGCTCTCCACAGCCATGCCGCCCGGCCGCGCCCAGGATTGGCTCTATACCGGTCGCGCTTTTGCGCTCGACAGCGTGCTCTTCGACCTGGAATGGATGCTGCTGACCCGCGAGGATTACGGCGGGGAAACCTACTGGCGGGTATTTATCAAGACCAACAAACAAGACGGTTCTCAGGGCAAGCCGCTCACTGACCTGCCCTGGGTTTTCAGCACCCGCATTACCAATTCCACCGCATTCCTGGGAGGTGGCGAGCAGGCCAGTATCATCCCAGAGGGCTACTGGTTAGATTTCACCACCCTTGCCGGGGACTACGGCTGGCAGCGCTTCCCCGCCTTATACAACTGGCAGAGCTATTTCCCCGGGACACGTTTCAACCTCTTCGCGATCACCTCGGGGCTGACCTGGGAAGATGCCATGCTCCAGCTCTGGCCGCCAGAGATTTTCGAAACCCAGCCATAAACTGATGAAACGACCTCGCCTGACTCCTTTAATCCTGCCTGCGCTGATCCTGATCGTAGCGATCGGCATCTCTGCTGGCGCGGGTCCCGCGATGGCGCAAACTCCCGGAAACACGCCGACACCAACGCTGACCCCTGGCCCTCCTCCAGAGCTGTACCCGATCCCCTGGTCGATTGTCCCTCACGATCACTTCTTCTTCAGCCGGCCGATTGCTTCGACAGAAAACTCCCTGCCGCTGCCGAGCTACCGGTACGGCGGGGTGTTCTTCGCCCCAGACCAGCCGCATACCGGCGTTGACTTTGGCGTCGATGCCGGCACTGAGGTGCTGGCCGCCGCGGATGGGCAGGTGCTTTGGGTTGGATATGGCTTGCTCTATGGTTACGAAGACGAGGAAGACCCCTACGGCCTGGCGATTGCGATCGAGCATGATTTTGGTTACGACAACAAACGCCTTTACACCTTGTATGCCCATTTATCCGAAGCGAAGGTGGTCAAAGGTCAGCAGGTCAAAACTGGCGAGCTGATTGCACTCTCTGGCAACACCGGGTTCACCACCGCTCCCCATCTGCATTTCGAAGTCCGTTTGGGAACGAATAATTTTTACCGCACCTACAATCCCGAGCTGTGGCTGACCCCCTTCCAGGGACGCGGCGTGTTAACCGGTAAGGTCACCGACAATATTGGCAACGAACTCCTCGACCACCCGGTCCATTTACGCAGCCTGGCAACCGAAGAAGAGTTTTTCCTGACCACCTACGGCAACGACCAGGCAATCAACCCGGATCCATATTACAAAGAAAATTTTGCGATCAGCGACCTGCCCGCCGGTGAGTATGAGATCACGATCACCTTTGAGCTCTACTACTACCGTGATACAGTGCGCGTCTATCCCGGAACGGTCAGCTATTTCCGATATTTGGGTCATTGGGGGTTTGTCGATAGCCCGCCCCCGTTAATCATTCCAGACTACCTGCCTACCGCCGAAGAAACTCACCCCTGAGAAAACTTGACACTCAGAACAATTGTGCTAAAATAAGGCACGGTTCATTAATTGATATTTGGAGGTACAAATAAAATGGCAGCAAAGAAAAAATCTAAACCTCCAGAGAAAAGTTCAGGCAGCGCACGTGAAGTTGCTTTGGAAAAAGCTCTGGGTGATATTACCAAACGCTTCGGCGATGGCGCGATCATGCGCCTGGGGGAAGCCTCCAGCCTGCAGGTTGAAGCAATCCCCACTGGATGTTTATCGATCGATATCGCTCTCGGCGTTGGCGGGATTCCCCGCGGCCGGGTAACCGAGATCTACGGTCCGGAATCTTCCGGGAAAACCACGCTGTGCCTGCACATCATTGCTGAAGCGCAGAAGCTAGGCGGGGCGGCCGCATTCATCGACATGGAGCATGCCCTTGACCCGGCTTACGCCAAAGTGCTTGGCGTGGATGTCGATAACCTGATCATCGCCCAGCCCGATATGGGTGAGCAGGCCCTGGAAATCACCGAGACCCTGGTGCGCTCGGGGGCTGTCGATATCGTCGTGGTCGACTCAGTTGCTGCCCTGGTGCCCCGCTCGGAGCTCGAAGGCGATATGGGCGATGCCACCATGGGGATGCAGGCCCGCCTGATGTCCCAGGCGCTGCGCAAGCTCTCTGGAGCGATCAAACAGACCAACACCGCAGTAGTTTTCACCAACCAGCTCCGCCAAAAGATCGGCGTAATGTTCGGAAACCCCGAAACCACCACCGGCGGGATGGCGCTCAAATTCTACTCTTCGGTACGGCTGGATATAAGAAAAATTCAGCAGATCAAGAGCGGATCAGAAGTGATCGGCAACCGCACCCGCGTGCGGGTGGTCAAAAATAAAGTAGCCCCCCCGTTCCGCACTGTGGAATTCGACATCATGTATAATGAAGGCATCTCAAAAGCTGGCGACCTGCTTGACCTGGCAGTCGAGCTTGACGTGATCGATAAGCGCGGTTCCTTCTACTCCTACGGCGAACTCCGCCTGGGACAGGGACGCGAAAACAGCAAGCAGTTCCTCCGTGAAAACGGAGAAATGGCCGCTGAAATCGAAGGAATCATCCGTCAAGAACTGCTCACCAGCCTGGCTGATATGCCACTGGAAGAAATTGATGAAGAAATCCCTGAGGAACTATTGGAAGAAACAGCCGCAAAAGAATAACCTGAGGTTTTCCCCTGCTCGAGTTGGAATACTCTTGTTACTTACCGCCTTGCTCTCCGCCTGTGGAGAGCAAGCTGCGGTTAACAACCCCGATTACTATCTCCCCCCGACCCTCAGCCACCACCCCACCGAGATCCCGCTGGCAACACCGACCGAAATTCAACCCACCGCCACACCCTACTGCGAAAACGATCTGACCTTCATCGAGGATGTCAACTATCCCGACAACACTGAAGTCACTCCCGGCACGCTGGTAGACAAGATCTGGCTGGTGGAGAATTCAGGCACCTGCAGCTGGGACTCGCAGTACCGCATCCGCTTTGTGGAAGG
>JBDLJU010000003.1:0-50060 GCA_039714215.1 Chloroflexota bacterium
CTGCCCGGGCTCAAGACCCGAAAGCCGGATCAAATCGTTGGCCAAATCGCTGATCTTCACTGGCTTGCCCATATTCAACAAGAAAACCTCGCCACCAGTACCCATTGCAAAAGCTTGCAGTACCAGGTGGACTGCTTCAGGGATCGTCATGAAGAAGCGTTCCATATCAGGGTGGGTCACCGTTACCGGACCGCCGCCCGCGATTTGGCGCTTAAACAAGGGCACCACACTCCCGCGACTGCCAAGCACATTGCCAAATCGCACCACGGAGAAATGCCTCCCCTGGTCTTTCCCTGCATTAAGCACAATCATCTCTGCCAATCGTTTGGTGGCACCCATCACACTGGTTGGGCGTACGGCTTTGTCGGATGAGATCATCACCAAACGCTCGGTTCCGCATTCGCCAGCCACATCGACCAAATTGCGGGTGCCCAATACGTTATTGGTGATCGCTTCTTCGACATTCTTTTCCATCAAAGGGACGTGTTTGTGTGCGGCAGCATGGAAAACCACTTCCGGCTCAAATCGGGTAAAGATATGGGTCAGCCGATTTTTATCACGCACATCCGCAATCACCGGATATAAAGTTAATCCCGGGAAAGTTTGCTCAAGTTCAATCATGATCTCAAAGATGCTATTTTCGCCGTGCCCGACTAAAATTAGCTCCGCGGGCGACCATCTGGCAACCTGCCGGCACAACTCACTGGCGATTGAACCGCCTGCCCCGGTCACCAGAATCCGTTTGCCTTCAATCAGCTGAGCAATCCGTTCGGGATTAATCGTGGCATGCTCTCGACGCAGCAAGTCTGCAATGTCTACTTCGCGCAGGCGGTTGACGCTGACTGATCCACCAAGCAGCTCATAAATCCCAGGCATGGTACGGAAGGCTATTCTTTTATCCCGGCAAACTTCAGCAACTTTACGTACCACAGCTCCCGGCGCACTTGGGATAGCGATCACCACTTCGCTGATCAGTTTAGATTCGAGTGTAACGGCCAAATCATCAAGGGTGCCCACAACCGGGACATCATGGATCAATACATCTTGTTTTTGACGGTCATCATCCAAAAAAGCTACCGGGGTAAGCTTTAGCTGAGGGTTCTTTTGAAACTCGCGGACCACTAAAGCACCGGCATCCCCCGCCCCTACGACAAGCACCCGTCCCTCGCCTTTGTGCGATTGACGTACCATATCTGCTTCGGTCAGCAATCGCGGCAAAAACCGGATCCCGCCGACCAGGATCAGCGAAAGCATCCAATCCATAATCGGAACGGAACGGGCAAAATATTCAAACACACCTAGGTAATTGAGCAGGTACTGGACCCCACCAACCAGCAAGGAGGCGGTTGTAACTGCCCGGGTGATCAGGCTCAACTCGCGCACGCTGGCATATCTCCAAAAATGCTGGTACAACCCAAACTTCCAGTAAAGTAAAGGTTTGACCACCAAGGCAGTCCCCAACATCACCCACAAGGTAAGAGGATAATCGTACTGCACCTGGAATAAGGATAACCGTATCAGGAAGCTGAGCACCACCGACAGGATGATGAAGCCAAGATCTAAAGCAAAAATATAGCGATTACGAAGATGGAACCGTTCTCTGTTCATCTGATCAACAACACCTATCTCCCCCGGAACCCAAATACCGCTGCGGCGGTACGCAGCAAGATCAATAAATCCATCCAGAATGTACGGTGCTTAATATAATAGAGGTCATATTCGAGCTTGACGATCATCTCTTCGATATTGGCTGCGTATTTTATATGCACCTGGGCCCACCCGGTAACCCCCGGTTTGACCAGCAGTCTTGCCCGGTAAAAAGGAATATGTTGTTGGAAGTGATCCACGTATTCGGGCAGCTCGGGACGGGGGCCGACCAAACTCATATCGCCGCGCAGCACGTTGATAAACTGCAGCCATTCATCTAAATGAGTTTTTCGTAAAAATTTTCCCAGGGGCGTCACCCGGTCATCATTCTCGGAGGTTAATGTTGGTCGTTCACCCTTTTCGGTGTGCAATTTCATCGAGCGGAATTTCAATATCCGAAACGGCCTTCCACCCTTTCCAGCTCGGGTTTGCTCAAATACGACCGGCCTTCCCGATTCGATTAATATAGCAAGAGATACCAGGGGACCAATCACGACCAAACTAAGCGCACCAACCAGCCCAGCCAGGATGTCTACGATTCGTTTGGCAATCGTATAAAATGAGCTTTCCCGGGCCTCATCCACAAAAGACCGCATGATCCAATCAGCCTCAAGGTGCTCCACCGGCACCCGTTCGATTAATTCCTCATAGGCTACCGGCATGCGGGTTATCAAGATTCCGCGCTGCTGAGCCTCGAGCAGGGTTTCGAATGTTTCAGGGATAATCTTCCCAGAAATTGCGACAATTAATTCAGTTACATTTTCCTGCACTGCCAGCGAGATTAAATTTTCGCTGGATCCGATCACTTCAAAACCAAAAAACTTCTGACCAATTTTGGATAGCTCATCATCAATCAAACCCGCCAGGATGAAGGGCTGTTCAATATTCTCGAGCACTTTAAGCAGCGCCTGACCTGTCTCCCCAGCGCCGACCAGAAAAACGCGATGCATGAACCGCGTCGTAGAAAAAATTTGGATGTAGCTGAAACGCCACAGTAAGGTTAACCCTGCAGCCGCTCCTAAAAAGATCGCCACCCCCCTTCTAGGCAGCAGGGTATCGGAGGTGAAATACACCACCAGGTAGAGTACCCCGCCAACCAGGGCGGAAATCCCAATGGCCTTGAGCGTACGCCTGAAATCTGAGGAAGTCCGGCGATCATAGGTATCCATTAACAGGATCATCCAGATCACTGGCAGCAAATAAAACCAGGTTTCAAGCCTCTGCTGGGCAAATACAATCACCGGCTGAGTGGAAAACGTCATCGCACTGGCCCAAAAATAAACGGCGATCACAAAAGCAACCCAGGCAAAGAAAAAATCACCGGCAAACAGCAAAGTACGCTGCTCTCCAGGTCTTAAGCGCCAATGCGCCTTGGTCGATGTGTGGCCTTCGTTGCTCATGCAGGTCTCTTAGGTGAAAAAATACTTGTGATCAGGCTCCATATAAATGCACTGCCCCATGAGAAATGCATCACGGTGATCGCCAGGGGAACACCCAGCAGCAGATATCCTTTTCCTTTTTGGGAAACAACATCCAAACCGCTGAGTACCAGTGCCAGACCATATAATACCACTGCTGTGATAAAAAGCGTGCCTGCGGCCGGGATCCAAATTGCAGCCAAAGCCAGGAATATCAGCCCCAAAACAAACAGGGGAGGCAGCGCCTGACGCCAGCGTAAGCTGCCAGGATAGCGTTGCAGCATTTTAACTTTCCAAAAACCATATCTCCAGTATTGTTTTGCCAGCTGTCCGAGAGTTGGACGGGCAAAATATTTCACCTGTATTGCTGGATTAAGCCATAATTTTCCACCCATCATCCGGATACGAGTGTTAAATTCATAATCTTCATTGGTAAGCAGAGATTCATCAAAACCGCCCAATTGGTCAAACAAACTGCGCCGAAAAGCTCCGAAGGGCACGGTATCAGCTTCCCCGGCGGTATCTGCATAGCGGTATTTGGCATCCCCCACGCCCAGGCGATGAGATGCGGCAGCAGCAATTGATTCTGCCACCCAGCCAGCTCTTCCGGGAGCTATTTGCCACACGCCGCCCACATTGTCTCCCAAATGATGCTCTAAATCCGAGATACTGCGCGCCACATACTCCGGATGCGGTACAGAGTGCGCATCCAACCTCACAATAAACTCCCCACGCGACGCCCGGATTGCCACATTCAGTCCCGAAGGAATTGTACGCTTGAGGTTGTCTACCACCCGTATTTTGAGTCCGTGGTTTTCCTCTGCAAATCGAGTAATCTTATCCCGGGTGTTGTCTTCCGACATCCCATCAGCAATTACCACTTCCATCTGTTCTAGCGGATAGGTTTGATGGAGCAGCGAATTTAAAAGCAATCCGATGGTCTTTTCTTCGTTATAGCAAGGAATTATTACAGATACTTTTGGTGTTTGTTCCATTGGCCTTATTATAAAGCGGGATTGTTGATCTGTAACGGGTATCTCAAAAAATGAGATACCCAAATTTATTTATTGGTTTGGATCACCAGGGTTTCATCGTCTGGTTTGGCAAACGGCAGCCACACGGTAAAGGAACTCCCCTGACCCATTTGGCTGTGGGCGCTCATCCCACCGCCATGGGCTTCGACAATTTCTTGAGCAATTGCTAAACCCAACCCCGCGCTGTGTTGATCCCCCCCTTTGCGGGATTTATCCATCTGATAAAAACGTTCAAAAATTCGGCTGAGCTCATCGGGAGGGATTCCGGTGCCGCTGTCTGTAATTGAAATTTCGGCGCGCTGGTTCACCACGGATGCAGCCAGGGTTACCTGCCCTCCAGGCGGAGTATGCTTGAGCGCGTTGTCCACCAAATTGGTAAACACCTGAACCAGGCGGTCTCCATCGCCGATCATCGCCGGCAGGGGGTCAATCTGGCTGTTCAATGCAACCTGGGCTTCCAGAGCCTGAGGAGAAAACTTCTCAATCACCCGCTGCAGCAGAGGAGAGAGGTCAAGCCGCTCTCGCCGGAAATCAGCGGTACCTGCGTCCAGTTTAGCCAGGTCCAATAAATCAAGTACCATCCTGTGCATCCGCCCGGCTTCGTCATATATCACCTGGGCAGCCTGCTTTTGATCTCCTGGGGAACTCACCGTGCCATCCAAAATCGCCTGGGCAAAACCCTGAACAGATGTAAGCGGAGTTTTTAACTCATGAGAAACGTTGGCCACAAAATCTCGCTGTGAGTTTTGGCTGGCAAATACCTGATCAGCCATTTCATTGAACGCTTCCCCCAATGCCCAGACTTCACGCGGCCCTTCAGGTGTAATCTTGGTCAGCTCACCCACCGCAATTTTTTGGGAAGCCGCAGATATTTTTTGCAGCGGGGAAGCCACCGAGTGGGTGATCCACACTGCGAGGAGCATGGATAGCCCCACCCCCACGAAAGCGGACATCATCAGGGCCTGGAGCAGTTCAGCCGTGACCGGTGAGCCGATCACCTCACGCAGCGGCTGGCGCTCAATCGCAACGATCAAGGTGTAGCCATTTTGAACTGGCCTTCCGGTATACAACCACTGATTCCCCTCCAGGTCTTTGATTAAAAATATATCTCGCCGCGGGTCGCTGGGGATTCGTAAAGCGCCTGAAAATTCAGCCTCTGTCTCAATGCCTGAATCGAATTTTATCAATCCCTCCTGGTCAATCGCCAAAACCCGCATCCCCACCGCTTCGCTAATTCTTTCAACAGCCTGCTGGGCTGCCTCGGCTTTGATGATCGGGATATTTTGACGTTGGCTTAGCTGAGCAACGACGGCCTGCAGCTGTAAGCGCGACACCAGGTTCCCGCGTGCTACAAAAACCAGCATCGTTACCCCTATGATCAGCGCCATTAAAAGGATCACAAACCCAAAACTTAACCACAGTCTAGAACGGAGCGACAGGTTCATCCGATCACCAATTTATATCCCACCCCGGTGACAGTTTCAATTTGAACCGTGCTCTCAATCAGTTTCTTGCGGAGATGGGCGACATGCACATCCACGGTGCGAGTCTGCCCAAAATACTCGTACCCCCAGGCAAGATCAAGCAGCTTTTCCCTGGTCAGCACCAGCCCCTTGTGCTCGGCAAATACCAGCAACAGATCGAATTCCTGTGTGCGGAGTTCAACCACGGCCCCATTAACCCGCACTTCCCGCCGCGCGGGATCAATCGCCAAATCCGCCAGATGGACCGCATCCTGCTCAACCGCTTGAGCCGGTCTGTTCATCCGCCGCAGCATCGCTTTAACGCGGGCAACCAGCTCCCGGGGGTTGAAGGGTTTGGTCATGTAATCATCTGCGCCCAGCTCCAAACCGACAATCTTATCAATATCTTCGTCTCTGGCAGTCAGCATGATGATCAGCACAGTATCCCCCGCGGCCCTCAGCTGGCGGCAAACCTCAAAGCCATCCAGCCCCGGCAGCATCACATCCAGCACAATCAGGGCTGGGTTAAAATCCCGCGCGGCAGCCAAAGCCTGCGTGCCATCCCCAACCGATTCAACCCGGAAGCCCTCCTTTTCCAGATACATCTGCGCCAGCTGGACAATACTGGGCTCATCATCCACTAAGAGGACCAATTCACCCGTCATGTTAACCTCTATTCAGGTTTCGCTACCGCGATCGCTTCAATCTCGACCAGCGCGCCGAGAGGTAAACCTGCCACCTGTACCGCGGATCGCGCCGGCGGATCGCCGGTGAAGAAAGTGGCATAGATTTCATTGACTGCGCCGTAATCATTCATATCATTCAGGAACACGGTGACCTTGAGCACATGATCCAGGTCAGAGCCAGCCGCCTCTAGCACCGCACTCAGGTTCTTTAGCACTTGCAGCGCCTGATCTGCCACCCCGCCCGCAACGAACTTGCCGGTAGCAGGGTCAATGCCGAGCTGCCCGGAAGTAAAAACCAACTCGCCGTAGCGGATTCCGGGGGAGTAAGGTGCAACCGGCTTGGCGCCGCCTGCAGGGATAATCACATCTTTTTTATGGGAAGCCATATTTTTTCTCCTGTTTTTGATTTCTTTTCATTGTAAGCGACAACAAGTCCACGGTCAAACCTGGGCATTTCAAGAGCAGATCCTCGAACGCAGCCGGTGAATGGTTTAGTCAAGCTCTCGCAGCGAAAAGGTCGCCGCAGCTACCACCAGCAGTCCATATCCGAAGAGGGCGATCAGCAGCATCCAATCATCAGACAGCGAGCCGCCTTCAATTAATACCTGTAAGACCTCATTCGCATAATACAACGGCGTGATGTAGCTCAGCACTTGTGCCCATTCGGGTAACTTTTCAACCGGCAGAATAATCCCTGAAAGGATTACCGAAAGGATCACCAGCGGGACAAAGGGAAACACCTGGCCTTCGTTGCGGGCGAAATTAGACACCAGCATCCCGATCGCCATACTGATCACCGCCAGCAGCCACATCACCACAAACATTGAAACCAAATGGCTCAAGGTGTAGCCCAACTCAAAGATAATATTCAGTTCTACCAAAACTAATAAACTTTGGACTGTCGCCAACACCGTATAAGCCAGCAAATAGCCGCAGATGATCTCAATCTGGTTGTAACCGCTGACAAACATCCTGGTCAGCGTACCCGCGGTACGCTCCCGCACCAAGACGATCGCCGTTAAAATAAAGGTAATGAAATGCACAATAAAGGCGGCATAAGGGATCACGTACACGCTGATATTAAAGAAGGGGGAAGCCATCACATCGAAAATAATTTTAATGAAGTAGATGATCACCAAAGGAAAGATTAGCGAAATCGCAACAAAGCGGTGATCTCGCCGCAGTTGGGTGAGCACCCGCCCGGTTACCGAGCCAATCCGCTTAATTACAGCGTTCATCTGCCGCCTCCCGGGTATGGTTCATTTCATGCTGCTGGATCATTCCTAACACCACACTTTCAAGAGTGTCCTCCTCAACCGCAATTTGGCTCACGGCTGGATCAAGCCCATACTGCTGGAGCACAGATGGCAGTTCTTCTCGGGTATTCGCCACCTGATAGGCCTCTCGCACTGCCCCCTTCTGCACGATGATCTTCGTCTGGCTGCCCAACAACAGGTTCCTGGGGGAATCTGCGGCTAAAAATGCCCCCTGGTAGAGTACGCCTAATTGGTCGCAGTTCATCGCCTCATCCATCTGGTGGGTGCTGAGGATGATCGTGACCCCATCAGCAGTCAGCTGATGGAAATGTGCCCAAAAAGCCTCGCGCAGTTTTGGGTCAATCCCGGAAGTCGGTTCGTCGAGGAATAACAGCTGCGGCTGGTGGACCAGGGCACAAGCAAGAGAAACGCGCTGCTTCATCCCCCCAGAAAATTTATAGACCTGATCCGTCGCCCGCTCGCTGAGGCCGACAAATTCGATCACCTCGCGCACCCGATCTGCAAGGTTCGCAATCGGGTGCGCCTGCCCGAAGAAGCGGATGTTTTCATAGGCGGTGAGGTCCTCGTACAAAGTCGGGGTTTGCGGCATATATCCGATCAAACGTCGCAAAGCGCTCTTCTGTCGGATTGGATCAAGCCCCAACACTGAAATGCTCCCAGAGGTCGCTTTTGTCGAGCCGATCAGCAGGCGGATTAAGGTGGTTTTGCCTGCCCCGTTGGGGCCGAGCAAGCCAAAAATCTGTCCGCAGTCGATTTGCTGGCTGATCCCCGCGACTGCCTGCACCTGACCATAGGCTTTATGCAGATCGCTGATCACAATTGTGGTTGGATCACTCATCTATGCTCCTCCATCTTCCGGAAACACCTGCTTTTCAATACAGATTGCATCCTGTGCCTACAACACATGATAAATATCTTGCTATATAGAATACTTCTTCATAATATATTGCATTCTAGGGCGTCGCAGTAGCTCCCGGAATCCCTTCCACAGCGACCTCATCGGTGTAGATTTCCGAAATATCTCCTGCAGCGGTACGAAATTGGGCATGTACCCAGAAAGTGGTCCAATTGGTCGCCAGCTGCACAGGAAAAGTTTTTTCTTCACTGTATCGCTCCCAAGGTTGGGCATCCATGTCTAGCTGTGAGATTGACTGCGATCCGGCAATCACCCGCATTTCGACCACCGCTCCAGGGAGTTCATTCATCCTTGGGAAAAACTGCACCCTCACGTTGGCCGTCTCTCCCGCGATGCCGCCCACGCAGCACCTGCCCTCCTCAATCAGTACGCCGTAAATTCGATCATAGGGAGTCAGGGTGACCGTCATTGGTGATTGATCTGGATTTCCGCCTGGTTTCGAAGTTGACCATGCCTGTAAGCTCAGGCGCTGCTCCCCGATTTGAGTAGACTGGTAAGCATTCCACTCTTCCAGCCGGTCAACTTCCGCCTCCATAGTTACAATCACCACATTCATTTGCTGATTGATTTCAGAAAAATGGATTGCCAATGCCCCCATGCCAACCACAAGCAGCACAACGCCCACAATTACTATAAACCGAGCCGCGCCAGTCATCCAATGCTCCTCCTAAAACTTATCTTGATAATTGCCTTCATTATACAGCGAGCTGGTTGGCTTAACCGCGTTAATCCAATTCAATCATGAATCTGTTAACGAACTAATCAAATATTCGTATCTGCCCTTTTAAGGAAACCGCCATCCATCCCATCTCCTGATACCCCAATACACGCAAGCAGAATTGTGATCGTCGTTAAACAAGGGTGAAGGCAAACAAAAAGAGCCGGTCACGAGACCGGCTCTCACTATCTACTACCTGCTGCCATTTACAAAACCATATTCACCAAGCGCCCCTGCACCACCAGGGTGATCTCATCCACGGCGGTGGCTTTGTCCAGCTCAGATCATTGAATTTCTTTTCTCAATTGTTGAGCTTTTTTTACAAACTCTTTAACTTTTTTAGGGTCCAATGGATCCAGGAATCCTCCATGAGTTTTTATGCTGCTGCCAACAATGATTGCATCAGAGATATTCATAAAAGCGGCTAAATTATCAAGATTAGCTCCACCGCCTGTAACCAAATACGCATCTGGCAATTTCTCACGGAGATCCTTCAAACGGTTGATGATGTCTTGCTCCCCATATCCGGAGACAACAAGCGCATCCACGTCTGCATGGCGGATCGCCAGGTCTGCCAGGATCTCAAGCGGAAATTCCCCCACAGGGGCCGCTGTTCTATCATACAAATCCCCGATAATATCAATATCATGAGCGCCAATCCGATTACGGAAGGCAAGCAGCTCATGTGGGTCTGCTTGAACCAACCCCGTTGATGTGGCAACAACCCCAACATTAATCTTGATGCGCACAAAATCAGCTGAGATCGCCTTAGCAATCGCCAGGGCCGCCTTACTTCCATTCATCAACACATTCACACCCAAAATTTTTGAGCTGATGCCGCGCAGTTTCATCCCTATCGCAGTCATAAAGGCCACGGTTGCCTCATCCCCTTCTTCCGATGCTGGCACATCTCCGGTGTTTTGGAAGAGGACCGCGTCAAAACCGGCTTCCATTAATATCTCCGTTTCATCCACGGCTCTCTGAACAATCGATGGAAATGGTTCTGTGAAATGGACTGATCCAGGTAATCCAGCAAGATGGACCATGCCAATGATTGGTTTCTTCGATTTTTTTAATAGCTCAATAAAATTGCCCATATTTTTACACTCCGGATATGATGATGGTAACTACAGCGAATTATTTTATCAACACTGGGGAATTTTGGTTTTTTATGTTTTCCTCTTTTGGACACATCTGTTTCTAAAAGAACAGTCTCACAATCATTTTCCTCAGCATTGTCACTCACTGATTTTTCAGCAGCCAATATCTTTCCTGCTACGTGATCTCGCTCTCGAATATTTGTTTCCAATTTACATCTTTAACTTTTTTATCATCAAAACCTAACATGCTTAAATTATTATGCACCGCAAAGTGAAAAGCAAATATTTCTCCGGGTATACAATACAGAATCGGCGATAACAACTCATCGGCTTTCCCAAAAACTGGCGCAACCACATCTACCAGGTCTGCTGTTTCTTTATCATCTGGATCACAGACAGCAATACTCGTTGATTCCATTTGGTTTATGGCATAGATCTGCTCGCGTGCTCGATCAACACTTGCTCCTGGGGGTGTGATTACAAAAGTAAGTGTGTTTTTACTTGTGAAGAAAAATTGCTCGTGCGCCCATTCTTCTAATTCCTGGCCAACTGCGTTAGTCCGAGTAGATTCAATCACTTTAGCCATAGAAAAGAAAGCTGTTCCATAATTTGGTCCAGCCCCAAGGAAAACTGCCTGGTTGCTTAATTTTGATTTCTTGGCCAATTCTTCCATGATTGGCAAATTTGCATTTATCGTCTTCTCCATTGGACCTGCCAGAGATGAAATCTCGTTTAATTTTTCGTCAACCTGAGCTGTATTTAGCTTTCCGGATAGTTCAGCCAAGAGAATAGCCAAGCAGTACTGCACAATCATTGATGCCATGTAGCTGCTGGTTCCAGGGGCAAATTTTCTTTCAGAATAGGCAAGGTCAATTACATAATCTACTTCTTTAGATAAGCCGGTCTCTAAATTGCCTGTGGCACCCACCGTAATCAGGCCATGTTTATTCGCTCTTACAGCACTTTCGATTGTGCGGGAGACTCGACCAGAATTTGACACCATTAACGCCAAACTGTTTTTAGGGGCGTAATTAACCAAATAACGCGAGAATTCTAAAGCCTGTACAGCTTCTGTTGGGATACCTGCCCATTCTTCAAAAGCAAACCGTGTAGCCATCCCACAGTACCAGGAATCCCCACAACCAACAAGATACACTTTTTCTGGTGCTGAATTCAATTTAATTTCTTTCTTAATTTCATCATATATCGCCCGCGGGCTGTCTTTTACAAATTTCACCTGGGCTTTGATACCATCCAACATGTTTTGCCATTTCAAATCTATGTTTTTATAATCCATTGCTTAAATCCTCTATTCTAGTTTTAAAGCTCTGTAATTCTGGTGTTAACATATTCGAGGCGTTCATCTTTATCAGCAAAGTTTGATTTCAAGGGGGAGAATGCACCCACCTGCTCTACAACAAAAGATGCCGAGACCGTTCCGAATGCAGCTGACAGCACTGGATCTTTAGTTTCCAAGAAACAACTCATGAATCCCCCACAAAACGAATCACCTGCTCCAGTAGGTTCTACTGTCTCGCCAGGGAAGATTGGAACATCAAAAAATTTATCCAGCTGTTTTTGATATACCAGAGATCCTTCAATACTTTTCTTTATCACAACAATTTTTGGGCCGGCATCCGCAAATGCCCTCGCCGCTTCTTTGAGGTTACTTGATCCAAACATCTTAATCACTTCTTCTTTACTTGGCAGAAAAACATCAACAAATCTAAGCATTTCAAAGGCCAACCGGTTAAATTCTTCCTGTTCCAAATAATCCACATGAGGATCCCAGGAAACAACCGTTTTGCTCCCTTTATATTCTTGAATTGTTTTCAAAACAGAATTTTGAACATCTGTTGGCATGGGGGCGAGATGAACACCATCAGTTTTCAGATTGTTTTCCACCAATTCACTGCCAGTTATTGACATTTGATGGTGCGATCCTGATGACAGGTGATTAATAAATTGACGAGACCCACCCGGCTCATAGAGCATCCAATTCCTGATATCATTGTTCTGGACACGAACCAAATCTGACTTGATCCCAAATTTACCTAATCGTTCAATGCTTGATTGTGGAAAATTTTTCCCTATGCGGGCGTGAATTGTGGGTTCACTACCCCAAACACGCGCTCCTACAGCCGAATAAAGCGCATTTCCCCCAATCGAATCCAGGTACATTTTTTGTTGATCATAGAGAATTATGTCGTCGATTGCCAGATTCCCAATAGCAGTAATTTTCTTAACCATTTCTATTCCGTAATCCTGAAGTTAACTAATCCTGAAAGAACTGAGCCAAATTTCCAAACTTTAACGTGTTCCTAATAACCTGGAAACCAGGAAAAGGATAAACATATTAAACCCTTTCTCTCTCATTCTTGCAACCTGCAGAATCAATAGATCCCTGACTGCGCATAAGGAGTTGGATATCTAAGAGAAATTTGGTTAAAACACTCACAGCACATCCGGCAGAAATGAGCATAAAACCCGGAAAATTTAACCAGGCTTTGATTTGACTTAGAACCTTACAGATTTTCTATAAGCACTTAGATTACAAAAAGAGCCGGTCTTGCGACCGGCCCTCAATACATTCTATCTGCTTTCTGCAACCTGCTAAATTACAATATTCACCAACCGCCCCTGCACCACAATCACCTTGCGGGGTTCCTTGCCATCCATGAACTTCTGGACTGTCTCAGAAGCCAGCGCTTTTGCTTTGGCGTCTTCGTCGCTGGTGCCCACCGGCACGGTGATCTTGTCGCGCAGCTTGCCATTGATCTGCACCACCAGGGTGATCTCGTCTACCTCGGTGGCAGATTTATCCAGCTCTGGCCAGGACTGCTGGTGAATCGAGTATGGTTTGCCCAACCGCTCCCAGAGCTCTTCGGCAATATGCGGCGTGATCGGCGCCATCATCCGAATGTAAATATCTGTGGCTTCATCCCAGGCCGGGGAGCCAACTGCGCCTTTTTCCCGCGCTTTGTACATCTCGTTCATCAGCTCCATCAGAGAAGCAACAATCGTGTTGAACTCAAAGCTCTTGTAGTCAGCGGTGACACTCTCCAACGTCTGATGCAGCTTGCGGCGTAAAGCTTTAACCACATCCTCGCTCGGTTGTCCGGCGGATTCAATCGGGTCTGCAAATGCGGTCCACACCCGGCGCAGCCAGCGGGCGGTGCCTTCAATCCCCTGGCTGTCCCACGGACCGCCCAACGTCCAACGGGTAAAGAACATCAGGTAAGCGCGCACCACATCAGCGCCATACTTCTCCACCAGGTCATCTGGAGCAGCTACATTTCCGCGAGATTTAGACATTTTCTCCGAATCCTCGCCCAGCACAATTCCCTGGTTGCGCAGCGCCGTCATCGGCTCGCGGCCTTCAGTGATCCCCATATCTCGCAGGGCCTTGTGGAAGAAGCGGGTGTAGACCAGGTGCATGTTGGCATGCTCAATCCCACCGGTATAGGTATCCACCGGCATCCAGTAATCATATTCCTTTTGATCGAAGGGACCCTCATCATAATTCGGGCTGAGGTAACGCAGGTGGTACCACGAGGAGCACATAAAGGTGTCCATTGTATCGGTCTCACGGGTGGCTGCCTCTCCGCACTCCGGGCAAGTTGTATCCTTCCAGGTGGGGTGCAGCTTCAGCGGGCTTTCCCCCGTTGGCTTCCATTCCACGTCATCGGGCAGCAGCACCGGCAGCTGGTCATCGGGGACAGGCTGCACGCCGCACTTTTCGCAGTAGACCATCGGGATCGGCGCGCCCCAATAGCGCTGGCGGGAAATCAACCAATCGCGCAGCCGGTAATTGACCGAGGCCTTACCAAATCCCTTCTCATCCACATACTTGATCGCGGTTAGGATGGTTTCATCAGCAGGAGTGCCAGTCAGCTCTGCCGAATTGACCATCGTCCCATATGCCGGGACGGCTGCTTCCATTGTCGCGCCGTCCAGCGGCTCAACCTCATCCGGCTGGATCACCACCCGCACTTCCAGGTCATACTTACGAGCAAACTCGAAGTCGCGCTGGTCATGGGCTGGGACTGCCATGATCGCGCCTGTGCCGTAGCTCAACAGCACATAATCGGCAATCCAGATCGGAATACGTTCCTCGTTGACCGGGTTGATCGCATACGCGCCGGTGAATACCCCGGTTTTCTCATTGTCGGCGGACTCGCGCTCAATATCCGTCTGGCGTTCTGCCTGATGGACATACGCATCAACTTCCTTCTTCTGCTCGGCTGTAGTGATCTTTGCTACCAGCGGATGCTCAGGGGCCAGCACCATGAAAGTCGCTCCCCACAGCGTATCCGCCCGGGTAGTGAACACTTCCATCGGGTCACCGTCCTCTGTCTTGAAGATCACGCTGGCGCCCTCAGAGCGTCCCATCCAATTGGTCTGCAAAGTGCGCACCCGCTCCGGCCAATCGATGCCTTCAAAACTGAGCAGATCTTCGACGTAGTTGGTGGTCTTGAAGAACCACTGCTCGAGCTGTTTCTTGATCACCGGGGTCTCGCAGCGCTCGCACAGGCGATCCTCCCCCCAGACCTGCTCACGCGCCAGGGTGGTATTACAGTTCGGGCACCAATCCACCGCCGAATCTTTTCGGTAAGCCAGGTCATGCTCAAACAGCTTGATGAAAAACCACTGGGTCCAGCGATAGTATTCAGGGTCAGCGGAAACTGCCTCGCGGCGCCAATCAAACATTGCACCCATGCTGCGCAGCTGACCGCGCATCCGCTCGATATTGGCATAGGTCCACTCTTTGGGGTGAATATTGCGTTTGATCGCTGCATTTTCTGCCGGCAGACCAAAGGCATCAAAGCCGATCGGGAACATCACGTTGTAGCCCTGCATCCGCATGAAGCGTGCTCTGGCATCCGAGGGCGTCATCGCAAACCAGTGACCCATGTGCAGATCTCCAGAGGGGTAGGGCAGCATTGTCAGGGCATAATACTTCTCCCTTGCCGGGTCAATGTCTGCATTGTAGATCCCATCCTCGTCCCATTTTTTCTGCCATTTTGGTTCAATCTCGTTTGGGTTGTATCTCTCTCGCTCTTCCATTAATTATCGTCCTTTATTAATTCAGTCGTCAGTAGGCAGCAGGTAGTTGTCAGTAGTCAACATTCATCCTGCAATGTTTGAAGGAATTGAAACAGCACAACGGTGCATTTGGTTGGTCAAACCATAATTCTCTTCATTCGGAAATGAACTGGTAACTTTATAAATCAGCTCAACCACTTCCAATGCCTTCTTCCAAACTATCAAATCCCGATAGCTTCAAGCAGCCATTTATTTTCCTCCTTACCGTCCACTACCTACTACCTTCTCTCTACTACCCTCTGCCTACTGTATTTAAACAAAAAACCCTCCGTCTCAGGGACGAAAGGATATTCGCGGTACCACCCTGGTTGCTGTAAGAAATTGTTAGATCTTCAGCCACTCAGCAGCTGTAACGGGCATTCCCGTCTCAGGTTACTTGCCCCCCTGGCGTTCACCATCGAAATCAGCTCCATATAGCCTGGAGCTGGCAAGCGAGTTCAGCCTATTCTGAGGCGCTCTGTGTGCGCCATGCCGGGCTTGCACCAGGTATTCCCGACTCGCTGACAGATGGCTTACTACTCCTACCGACTTATTATTTGAATGTAAAGTGCAGTGCTTCCATATTAAAACTTCTCAAGAAAGGTGGACCCAGTGGGATTCGAACCCACGACCTCCTCAATGCCATTGAGGCGCGCTCCCAACTGCGCCATGGGCCCATATTTATTTATGATGTGCCAGCCCACACCTGTGGGAAAATCAGCAGTGGACCTGGCGGGATTCGAACCCGCGACCTCATCAGTGCGATTGATGCGCGCTCCCAACTGCGCTACAGGCCCGAATCTCAGCAGTGAGAAATTGTACCTGAGGCATTTGCGGATGTCAAGCAATTTAGCCAACAGCTATCAGGGTCCGAATTATGCTATAATGAAACTCAGAAGCGTACCTATTTACAACAAAATATTCCAACCAACTAAGACGTCGCACCACCCTAGCTATCGTCCCCAGCCGCACAGCGGCCCGCAGCGAAGCGATTAAGATTTGTTGTATGGAACGAGGTTTTTATGTTTAACCTTGTGATATTTAATAGGCGCTATTATCGTACTTATAGCAAGGAGTTAAGGAAATGCGCAATCAGAAAGAAAGTGGGCAAGTAATCGTTCTTCTGGTAGTGGGGATCATTTCATTATTGGGGTTTTCAGCATTAGCAATTGATGGTGCCCGGCTGTTCTCCGAAAAAAGAAACTTGCAGGGTGTCTCCGACACCGCGGCCTTCACTGCAGCGACCTATGTAGGTCAATATGAACCCTATCAAATTTTCACCAACTGGTATTCTGGCAGTAGAATTGAGCCGCATGCTGAGCAGGCCGCCTTAGAAATAATTCGTCAAAATGGGTATACCGATCAAATTTACAATCCTTTCGGCGGCAATGACCGGCTCAGGATCACCATCGACCCGATTACCTCGGGCACCGAATTCACTCCCTACATCGTCAAGGTGACCCTGATTTCCGAAGTAGACCCAATTTTTGCCCAACTGGTCTACCATGGCGAGATTTTAGCAAATGCATACACTGAAGCAATTGTCTGGCCGAAGATGAATGCGGCCTATGGCCGTGCGATTTTCTCGACCGCCACCAGCGGTGACAAAAGGATCGAATTCATCGGCAATGCCACCCTCAACGTAACCGGTTCTGGTATTTTTGCTAACTCGAATGGCAGCTCTGCGATTTATGCTTCAGGCAGCGTAAATGTTGACATCCAGGGTGCGGTTACTTCTGCCGGAGGAATCTATAATAACAATAACATCATGATCGCCCAGAGTTTTCAGAGCAATGCCCAGACCCTCCCCCTGATGCCTGTCCCTACCCCTGAAAAATGCAGCTCGATGGCTACTTCGGTCGAAACTTTTGACGCGATCAGCGGGATCACCTGGCACACAGCAGGAAGGTACACCAGCGCATCTACGACCGTGATCAGCAGCGGGCACCACGTCTTTGAATCAGGCTGGTACTGCTTTGACGAACAGCTCCATATCTCAGGAGGGATCGTCGAGTCGGAACCGGAAGGTGTCATGTTTTATTTCCCAGACAGCGGCAATGGTTTTTCCGCTTCAGGTGGCACCATCGACCTTAGAGCCGCTCAAAATGGACAGGCGGATGACAGCGCAGGAAACAATTGGGACGGGATGTTAGTCTATATCGACCCGACCAATGTTGGCGTGTTTTCAGTGCAGGGGGGAACAGGGTCACACCTGGAAGGCACCATTTATGCCCCTGGTCCTGCCTCAAACGATACTGACCCGAAATGCTCACTGTCGGGCAGTGGAACGACGGACGCATACAATGTTCAATTGGTCTGCTATTCATTATCAATTTCCGGAAACGCGGGTCTCAACCTGTTCTATGACGACACCAAGGTCTACGAAGCTCCGGTCACCATCAATTTAGAGGAGTAATTGAACCGAAAGAATTTTTTAAATTAGAACGAACGAAGTTCGGTCAAGAAAACAGAGAGTCTAAAGCTCTCTGTTTTTTTATATTTCACCAATTCCCTTCCGACTTGGAGATAGTCAAAGGATGCTCCATGCAGAAATTTCCTAAAACAAGTTTGTAACTTTTTTCTATTTTTACCGTCTATGAATATACGCTTCTCAAATAACTTGGGTTCGAAGGGAAACCATTTAATGAGAAAACGAAATGAAAGCGGGCAAGTGATTGTCCTGATGGTAGTGGGAATAATCTCATTACTGGGATTTTCTGCATTGGCAATTGATGGCGCCAGACTGTTTTCCGAACAAAGAACACTGCAGGGAGTCTCCGACACCGCCGCCTTCACAGCCGCGGCTTATGTCGGTGAATATGACCCCTATGTAATTTACACAAATTGGTACACAGGCCTCAGAATTGAACCTCATGCAGAGCAAGCAGCCTTAGATAGAATTCGTTCAAACGGGTACACCGACCAACAATATAATCCTTTTGGCGGTAATGACTTACTAAGGATTACGATTGATCCGGTTACCACAGGCACTGAATTCACTTCCTACATCGTCAAAATCACCCTGATATCCGAGGTAGAACCAATTTTTGCCCAGCTGATCTACCATGAGCCTATTATGGCAAATGCGTATACGGAAGCAGTCATCTGGCCAAAGATGAACGCCGCCTATGGCAGAGCAATTTTCGCAACAGCCACGGGCGGTGGTCGTAGAATTGAATTCATTGGCAATGCCACGATCAACGTAGATGGTTCCGGGATATTTTCCAACTCTTCTGATGGCGGCTCGGTCTATGCTTCAGGCAGCTCCGCAGCTGATATTGAAGGCGCCGTTACCACCGTTGGTGGCGTTTATAATGAGGGGAATCTTACCTCAGGCGGGGTCGTCCAGGGCGCACAAACGCTCCCTCTCTTGCCCGTGCCCACACCTGAACGATGCAGCTCTCTCCCAACCTCGGTTGTGAGCTACGATGCGATCAACGGGATATACTGGCACTCAGCTGGCAGGATCACCAGCCTTGATGTGATCAACAGCGACCACCACATTTTTGAATCCGGTTGGTACTGCGTCCACACTGATTTCAAAGTAACTGGCGGGATTGTCGAATCTGAACCAGGCGGCTTGATGTTGTATTTCCCGGATAATAACACCAGCTTCCTCGTCAATGGTGGAGTCGTCGACCTGAGCGCTGCCCAAAACGGCGAAGCAGACGACTCAGAGGAGAATATCTGGGATGGCATGTTAGTCTATATTGATCCCTCCAATATCGGAATATTTTCAATGGCAGGCAATGCTGGTTCGCACCTTGAAGGCACGATTTATGCCCCTGGCCCTCCTCAAAATGATGAAAGCCCAAAGTGCATCCTGGCTGGCAGCGGGATGGCCGACGCCTACAACGTACAGTTCATCTGCTATTCAATTTCACTATCTGGAAACTCAGGTTTAAATTTGGTCTACGACAGCAGCAAAGTTTACGAATCCCCGGTAATGGTTAATTTGGAAGAGTAATTGCCTGAAATTCAGTGAACCAGAGTGTTTTTAAGAAGTTTAACCAATATTACTAAATCAGACTTCGTTCGATCAACATAATCAACTGGGAGCCTACTCCCAGTTGATTTTTTTTCCAGGCCTAGTTCTTTTTACTATTAAAGTATAATTGCTAAGAATAAGCTTTGGGCCTCCGGTTAACCGAAGCCATTCTTCCATCCAAGATTGAACATTCCAAGAAAGTAATAGGATTCCGAATGGACGAGAATCAAATCAAACTTCCTGATCAATTTTCAACCATCACCAAATTAGGGAAACCAATCGAGATCTTCCAGGCCAAATCTTATCTCATCCTGCAGATCATCTTAGCCTTCTTGTTCCTGGTCATTTCGGGAGGGTTGTTTGTTTACAGCACATACCTCGGTTTTGATTTATGGAATAAACAATACTACCCACCAATTATCATTAAGACCCTGCTGCCCTGGTTTCTAGGTCTGATTGCGGCGGTGGTAATCACCGTACTGATCGGTTGGCAGATTTACTCAAGCCGGAAAAAAGCAGCCGTGGTCTATAAGAACGGATTTGCCTATTCAGACTTCCGGGGGGTTAAAAGCTGTCCATGGGACCAGATCAAATCGGTCACCGCCAAAGTTGTGCGTAACTATACCTACGGGATCTACATCGGGACTGCCCATACCTACACCCTGATCAATCTCAACGATGAAAAACTGACGATCAATGACTCACTCTCCAAAGTAGAGCGGTTCTATGACCTGCTGCAGAATAAGTCGCTTCAATCCCGCTACCAGCGCTCCGCCGACCAGTACAACCTCGGCAAACAGGTCAACTTTGGACCGATTTCAATCAGCAAGGGGCAAGGCCTGCTGATTGGCAAGAAGTCCTACCCCTGGGACGGGATCGCCGAGGTCTCCATCCATCAAGGGATGCTCTCGATCAAAAAGAAGGACGGAGGCTGGTTCAGCGGAGCAACGGCTAGCAGCAGTGCGATCCCTAACCTGCATGTACTCCTCTCGATCATCGACCAAATTGTTGGTATCCAAACAGGAAGCTAAAAATGTCATCTAACCCTTCAAATCGCTTCACCCAGTGGCTGATTTTATTTTCCTTGATGATCAGTTTAACTCTCTCAGGCTGCTCCGTGGTTGAGAGTCTGATCCCTACTGCGACCAACACCGCCACGCAAACCCCAACGAAAACCCATACGCCTACCGCAACTGCAACATATACCCCGACCTCCACATCGACGCACACCCCAACTGTTACAGATACCCCTACAATTACTCCCACACCTACGATCACACCCACGCCGACAATCACTCCTTCTCCCACCTTCGACTTCCCCGACATCACGGTAACGATCAATGCCAACTGCCGTTGGGGACCAGGATTGGCCTACATGCACGCCATCACCGTATACGAAGGTGAGCATGGTCTTGTCCACGGCCGGAATTACAGCGGCACCTGGCTTTATATTCTCCCCGATAGCTGGAACAAACGCTGCTGGGTCTCTGCTTCTGTTGTCGACGTGGTCGGTGATGTGTTTACGGTCGTCCCGTACACCTCCCCACTGCCCTATACCAGTTTCATCGGACCGCCGAAAAATGTACAGGCCACGCGCAACGGCAACGAGGTCACCGTAACGTGGGATTCCGTCTCAGTAAAACCTGAAGATGCCCGCGGCTACCTGATCGAGGCGACACTGTGCCAGGATGGCGCTCAGTACGATACTGCAGTTTACACCGAGGGCACCAGCTATACCTTCATAGATTTCACCAATTGCGGCTCAAGCTCAGGGGGACGACTGTATGCCGGTGAAAAACACGGCTATACCCAGCCAGTCACGATCCCATGGCCGTAAGAGCATCACTGAACCAATCGCTGCAGGATAAACAATCACCCGGGTAATCGTCCCTGCCCTTAAACCAATTTTCCTAATTTCCATAGTTTTTGTGTTTTTTTCTATATAATAGAGCTATGTTAATTAGTTAGGAGGAAGAAAATGCGTTTGAAACCAAATTTAAGATTCTTTTTGATTGTGCTTGTTTTGATCTCAATTTCCCTGGCCTGCGGTATTGATATCGACACAGGCAACAACGGGACGAACCCGCCAGAGCAAGCCTCTCCCACAGACACATCCCAACCGCCTGCGGACCCCGGTCAGCCAGATCAACCCCAAACCCCAACGGACACCTCACCGCCGCCAGCTACAGTTCCCCCAGTCCCCCCCACGGATACGCCCTGCGAACCGGATTCGGAATTCGTTGCCGACCTTAACATCCCCGATGGCACCCTGATCGCCCCAGGAGCAACCTTCACAAAATCATGGCGCATCGAAAATGACGGCACCTGCACCTGGGACAGCACCTATACCTGGGAGCAGATCGACAGCAGCGGCAACAAACTGCTCGCTTCTGTTTTGGTGATGCCGATCGCGTCTACCGTCGCACCTGGCGGCACACTCGAAATTACCGTTACCCTGACCTTGTCTGCCACCGCGACTGTCGGCGAGCGCTATGACGCCTTTTTCCAGATGCGCTCCCCAGGCGGTGACCTGTTCGGCACCCATCCTTACGCCCGAATCTATGCTGCCCCGCACGCCGGGGTCTGCCCGGTGGGACCCAGCGGACAAAGTTTGTTCATCAACACTTCTGAAAAGTTCTGCTTCCTTTACCCCACCGGATACAATGCCTATATTGGGGCAACTGGAAGCAGCCATGTCAACGAACCACCGGCAACCCAGGGTGAACAAATTTTACCTTCAGTTAGTATTACCAACTACGGCTCCAGCGGTGGATTGGGGACTAACGCATGGGCAGCCTCGATGATATCCAGCTGGGAAGCGCCGGCCTCACCAGCAGTGGTAACAAATACCGAGGTCGGTGGGATCCATGCCAAGTCTGCTGCAGGTTTACCTGGGATCGTCACTGTCACTTCCGTATTCCTGGTACATGATGGGGACGGTTGGGTGTTCACGATCCAACCGGTATACAGCGGGATGCCCGTCCGAACCACAACTGCCCTGGAGCTTTGGGAAATTGTCAGACTGTCCTTCACGTTCTACGGACCCTAATATCAAACAATTCAGTTAATCGATAGAATTGAAAACCGCCTCAGGAAATACTGAGGCGGTTTCTCTTAACTAATAGATTCCTCTACCCAGCTTGAGCATTAACCAATTCAACACCCAGGTTTACCAGTTCCTCGGTTTCACTGTCTTTCAGCTCACCAAGACAGCTGAGATAGGCACCATTCGGCGAGAACAAGATCACCAGCTGGCTGAAATTATCCGTTTGTTTCACCCCCTGGCGCAATGGATGTCGCTCCGCCCAGTCTGACAATGACCCCACAACCAAAGAAGACAGCAGGCGTTTTGCGCCAATCGGATCACTGGCGTAGCATAAAAAATGTTCATCTAATCGGTGATCTTCAATTTCCATCTGATCAGCGCGATCAATATTGGGCGTATCCGCATCCCCAAATCCATACATGCGCATGGACTGGCGGAAAAGAGTTTTACCCATCATTGCCATGATCTTCTTGCCACTCTCCTGACCTTCAAGCTTCTGTGCCAGATACAAGAATTGCCCAGGATAGGTGAAATCCTTGGAGAGCCAACGAGTTACTGGTGATGCGCCAAGTGGGATTGTTTGCATCTGCCAGCGCACGCCGTTGGTTTCTTGTGCGGCCATTTCGTCGAGAGCCACCCCATTTGGCTGGTAAGCTTCCGAGAACAACTTAGATCCCATTTCCAGCATGCCCATGGTGGTCTGGTCATGCCCGCCAACCCCAACTGCCAATCGGATTTTTTCTGCGGCAGTTTCATTACGTAATGCCCCGCCGGAGTAATAACTGCGCAGTGGATAGGTTTCCCCGTCTTTCATGGCAATCACCACCCGATAGGAAGGGCTGTTGCGGTTATCTCGTCTGCGAGACTGCTGCACAAAGACTGACTGAATATTACTCACGGGAAGTTCATCGACCTTTCTACTAATAATTCCGATCCTCCGGAGGAGCAGCACCCGGCGGCTGTCAGCAAATTCTACAATTAACAACCTTGACAAGAGCAGAACCAGCAATCCAGCCCCTGCTATCCCAATGGTTATGCCAATCGACATCGACTGATAATACCCATAGATCGCAACCGCAAAAAGTATCAATGCAACCGTCCAGATATTTATCGGGTACTCTCGGATTATTTCTTCCCTCTGCCGGCTGTCCATCATCTGATCCCTCCATTCATCTCTGAAAAGGCTTACTCCATCAAAAAATCGTCTTTCAATCAGCTAAGATCGTCTTCAGCATCAATTTCTAATTTTTTCGTTAACTGACACTTATCTCTTATGATTGTACATTATACAATTATTTAATCAAAAACGTTTAACTGGAGATCAGTATGCCCTACGGAAATCATGAGAAGATACTACCCGTCCACCTCAATACGGGAGAGATCCAGATTGAATTCCAAGATGAATCCTTTTACCGCAAATATATGGACGGCAGCGCTTTGGGAGTCTATTACTTGCTCAAACACACCCCCGCAAGCACCGACCCGCTCTCCCCAGAAAACACCCTGGTGCTGGCGCTCAGCTTGCTTACCGGTGCACCCATCTCTGGCCAGAGCCGGATCACTGCCGTGGCTAAATCGCCACTTACCGGCGGTAAAAGCGATGGCAATCTTTCCCATCCTGAGGAGTTGGAAGATGCCAAAAACATCTACTACCAACTGGCTGGCTGGAACGAACAAGTCAACCCCACCAAAGAGACCTTAGGTTCCCTGGGATTGGAATGGTTAACGGATTAGACAAAAAGCAAATCAGGAGTTAAGCCTGATTAGAAACTAAAACAGGGAGCAGGTGCTTCGTTTAAAGTCATGGCTACCCGCAGGCCAAAAATCACGATTAAAGACCTGCGCTACCAAAAAACATCTCCCAATATTCATGCCTGCTCCTCACCGCGGACCGCGCTCAAATGCTATAATTAAATCTAGCAAAATCAATTAGCCAACTACCAACCAGCCAATATCCAGGAGCTATTTAATCGTGTCCAACAATCCTTTCGTTCAACGACAAGCAAAGTTATCCGCCCTCCTCCAAGAAGCTGGCATAGCTGCCCTGATGCTTAACCCCGGTTCCAGTCTCACTTATCTCACCGGCTTAGGCTTTCACCTGATGGAACGCCCCGTCGTCGGGGTTTTCACTCCCGACCAGCCGCCCCTGATCATCCTCCCCGAACTGGAAACGCAAAAACTGGAGCAAGCCCCCTACCCGGTCGAGTTTTCTGCTTTTGGCGAAGACCCCGCCACCTGGCCCGGGATCTACCAACAGGCGCTGAAGGACCTGCCGGCCGGAAAGTTCGGTGTTGAATACAACCAGCTGCGTTTATTAGAGTTCCGTCTCTTAGAATCCGCCCTGCCAGAGCACAAATTCATTGATGCCGCTGAGACCGTCGCGCAGCTGCGCATGTTTAAAGACCAAACCGAGATTGACAAAATGCAGACCGCCGTCGATATTGCCCAGGGTGCCCTGAAGGCAGCCTTACCTCTGGTCAAGATCGGGATGACCGAAGCTGAACTCGCCAGTGAGCTAGTCATGCAGCTGCTGCGTCATGGCAGCGAAGGCGAGTTCCCCTTCCAGCCGATTGTCAGCACAGGTCCCAACGGCGCTAACCCGCACGCCACCCCTACCGCACGCAAGCTGGCGGCAGGCGACCTGCTGGTGATTGATTACGGCGCCACCCACCAGGGCTATATCTCCGATATTACCCGCACATTCGCCATCGCTGAGGCCAGTGAGGAGCAGCGCGAGGTACACGCTCTGGTCGGCGCTGCCAATGCAGCAGGACGCGCCGCCGCCAAACCGGGGGTCACCTGCTCGGCGGTTGATCATGCCACACGAAAACCGATCACCGATGCCGGGTATGGTGAGTTTTTCACCCACCGCACCGGGCACGGCATCGGTATGGAACCCCACGAAGGTCCTTATATCCGAGCTGGCAACCCGAGGATCCTAAAACCGGGGATGACCTTCACCATCGAGCCCGGCATCTACCTGCCAGACCGCTTTGGCGTGCGGATTGAGGACAATGTGGTGATTACTGGCGATGGGTTGCTCAGCCTGACCACCCTGCCGCGCGAGATCCAAATTATTGGTTAACCAGTTTTGGAGGAGATCGAATGGAAAAATATACGATTCCCAATGCTGAACCCTTCTTCCTCCCCGGAGGAAAAACCGGATGTTTGCTGGTGCACGGCTTTACCGGCGCCCCCACAGAGATGCGCCAGCTTGGTGATTTCCTCCACCAGCAGGGACACACTGTCCTCGGCGTACGCCTGGCAGGACACGCCACCAAAATGAAAGACATGATCCGCTCACGGCATAAGGATTGGCTGGTATCGGTGGAAGACGGCTGGCACCTGCTGCAGGGACACACCGAGCGGATATTCTTGATCGGCCTCTCGATGGGAGGAGTGCTCTCGCTGATCACGGCTTCACGCCTGCCCGTCGCCGGGGTGGTCGCCATGTCGACGCCCTATTTATTTCCAGACCCGCTCTTCCGCAAGATTCCATGGGCACTGCGCCTGGCCAGTCCGATCATCCCCCTAAAATCAAAAAATGAAGGGCAATGGTTCACCCCCGAATTGACGGAAAGCCACATCAGCTACAGCCATAATCCGGTCCGCTCAGTATATGAGCTCGCCATGCTGATCGAGCGGCTCCAGGTCAGTTTGCCTGCGGTGCAGGTACCCGCGCTGGTGATCCACTCAAAGAATGACGATTACGTTCCCCCCGATAACGCCAACCTGATCTACCAGCATCTCGGCAGTCAAAACAAAGAGCTCATCTGGGTTGACCAGGCTAACCATGTGATTACCCGCGACGGAGATACCGCTCGCGTGTTTAAACCGATAGCTGAGTTTATCCAAACACATTAGGTCAAATTATTAATCCAGAAGATCATTTTTATGATCTTCTGCCCAATCGAAACCTTGTTTCGATCAGATTCGATCGGAGGAGAAAAAATGTTAGAAACCCTGTTCCAACAAAGCCTGGATTTCACATTGTTCTTGCAAAGCATCGGAGATTGGCTTACCCCGATCATGCAGGCCTTCACTTTCCTCGGCAACGAAGAATTCTATCTGCTGGTGATGCCTATCCTGGTCTGGTTAGTTGATTATCGCTTCGGTGCCCGTATGGGAACGCTGCTGCTCACCACCGGAGCGATCAACTGGATCGGGAAAGCTGCCTGCCACCAGCCACGCCCTTTCTGGATCGACACAGGGATCAAGGTACTTGATCCTACCCCACACACCGGTTTTGGTGTGCCGTCGGGGCATTCGATGAATTCAGCGGCAGTGTTTGGCCTGTTCGCAACGTGGATCAAACGCTCCTGGGTCACTGTACTGGCAGTATTTATCTTCCTGATGGTAGGCATTTCCAGGATCTACCTCGGCGTACACTTTACCGTGGATGTCGTCGTTGGCTGGACCCTGGGACTGCTGATCCTCTGGCTGTTCATTAAATTTGAGGACAAAGTTGCGTCATGGTTCAAATCCAAATCAGCCGCTGCACAGATCGGCACTGCCTTTGTGATCACGATCGGGCTGACCCTGATCGGAGCGGGGGTGAGATTTTTAGTTCTCGCAAACGGCTTTGAGCTGCTCCCCATCTGGATTGAAAATGCCATGCACCACCAACCCGATACCCCGCTCGACCCACTGAACCTCGATGGTCTGATCACCAATACCGGCGCTTTGTTTGGCCTGGCATGCGGAGTGGTCTGGATCAACGGCTCAGGCGGGTTCAATGCCGCCAGTGGACCATGGTGGAAAAAGATCGTGCGTTTTGTAGTCGGCCTGATCGGTGTAGTGCTCTTCTGGCAGGTGCTCGGAAGCGTGCTCCCCGACACGCCAGACCTGGTGGGTTACAGTCTGCGCTACATGCGCTATGCTCTGGTTGGCTTCTGGATGGCGGGCCTCGGTCCATGGCTGTTTATCAAACTTGGCATTGGAGAAAAGAAATAAGCTCTCACCGAAGTCACTGGAACATCCAAATTCAAACGATCAAAAAAAGACCCTGGAAAATTCCAGGGTCTTCAACTTTCACTTATTCAGAAGCTGAGGAGTTTATTCCTCTTCTTCTTTTTCCTTATCACGGGCAGCCATAATATCCTGCTGTAAGTGCGTGGGCACCCGATCGTAGTGCGATTCTTCCATCGAGAACACCCCGCGCCCACCGGTCATTGACCGCAGGTCTGTGGTGTAGCGCAGCATTTCAGCCAAAGGCACCTTGGCGTTCACTACTGAACGGCCTTTTTCGGTATCCATGCCCTGCACCCTTGCCCGCCGGGTGTTCAGGTCTCCGAGGATGTCGCCCATATTTTCTTCGGGGACCACAATTCTCACATCCATAATTGGCTCTTCCAAAACTGCCCCGGCAGCGGCAAACGCTTTCTTGAAAGCCTCACGTCCTGCCACCTCAAAAGCCACCGGCTTTGAATCCACCGGGTGTTCCTTGCCGTCAAATACTGCTGCTTTGACATTATGCACCGGGAAACCGGCAATCACACCCGATTCCATCACGCTCTTCACGCCTTTTTCAATCGCCGGCATGAAATTTTGGGAGACTGCCCCACCGAAGACCTCGTTAGCAAATTCAAAATGTTCATCTGCAAGCGGCTCAACCCGCAGGAAAACTTCCGCAAACTGACCAGCGCCGCCGGTCTGTTTCTTGTGGCGGTGCTGCGCTTCCGCAGACTTGGTGATCGTTTCCTGATAAGGCACTTTGGGTTCTTTGATATCCAACCCGGTCTGGAACTTCGCATCGGCTTTACGGATGGCGACATCGATATGCTGTCCGCCCATGCCCTGGAGCACGGTTTGTTTGGTCGAAGGAGCGTTGTACCAAGAGAGGGTCATATCCTCGTCGCAGATCCTCGTCAGGGTCTGGCCCATCTTACTGGCATCGCCCTGAGTCTTCGGGGAAACTGCTACCCGATAAAGCGCATTAGGGTAATCCGCAGATTTAATCTTGAGCGGGTGCCCCTTGTCACACAATGTTTCACCTGTGGCAGTTTCACCAAGTTTAAGCACAATTCCAATATCGCCGGCGTGCAGGTTCTGCACACCGTGATGTTCTTTACCCATCGGGATGCTTAGGTTCGCCATGCGTTCTTCTTCATCTTTCTGCGCATTCCACACCCGTGAGTCGCTCACCATTGTCCCAGAGAACAGCTTGAAGTAAGTAATCTTACCCACAAACGGATCAGCTGTCGTCTTCCAAACATATGCAGCCAACGGACCGGCATCACTGGCGGGCAGCTCTTCATCGCCCTTCGCGCCCTCCCCAAGTTCAACCGGGCGTTCCGTTGGAGACGGCATGATCGAAATCATCACATCCAACAGTTGGCTAAGTCCAACCTCATCATCAACGTCTGAAAGCAAAACAGGGACAAATGCTCCCTGCAGCACCGCACCGCGTAAACCAGACATGATCTCTTCTGCGCTTAGTTCACCGCCATCGAGGTACTTCTCCAGCAAGGCATCGTCACCCTCGGCTGCTGCTTCAACCAGCTCCATCCGAGCTTCTTCAGCAGCATCTGCGTATTCCGCCGGGATCTCAACCGCCGCCGCCCCTTTGGCAGGGTAAGCTTTCATGTCCAGTAGATTAATCAATCCCTCGAAGCCCTCTTTCTCTCCCCAGGGCAGCTGCAGTTTGATCAAACGTTTATCTCCAGCCAATTCCTGCACCGAGGCTAAAGCAGCTTCATAATCAGAGGTGTCCCGGTGCATCCGGTTGATCAGCACGAATCGCGGCAGATCGAACTGATCGCCATAAGTCCAGCCGATCTCGGTGCCGACTTCGGCGCCAGAAACCGCATCGACGACCACCAGCATGCTCTCACACACCCGCAGAGAAGAAATCACTTCCCCAACGAAATCGGGGTAGCCGGGAGTATCTAACAAGTTGATTTTATGATCGTTGTGCTCTAGGGGAATTACAGAGGTGGATAATGATAACTGGCGGCGCTGCTCTTCTTCGTCGAAATCGGAGACAGTCGTGCCTTCCTGCACCACCCCCCGCCGATTGATCGCGCCTTTGAAGAACAGTAATGCGTCGGCCAGTGTTGTTTTACCCGCACCACTATGTGAAATCATGGCGATGTTGCGGATTTTTTCGGTTGTGTATTCTTTCATTGAAAGGGGCCCTTCCTTAAAATATTTTGGATTTTTATATTTAAAATAAGTGCTCTAATCATCAGAATAATTCGGGGCAGTTTTCAGGTATCTCTACCAGCTGCACCCAAGGGTATATTATAAGACGTAATCGAATTTTTGGGGGGTTAAATAATTGGAATCATCTCTGATTTCCCCTTTTTTACATTTTTAAAAATATCTAATATCCTCTTCACTGAATATTGGAGTTCATTCGATTATATGTAGGATAATTTGGAAACCATCCGCCACTGGGAATTCAACTCCACCTCCTGTACCGAGTAAGATCAGCTCACCAATAACCCTACAGAATGAGAGGCAAACCACCCTCTCATTCTGTTTTTTCTCAAATTTTATAGACAAATTGGAGGTACAATCCCCCAATGCGCACCTTCATCCGAAAATTCTTCCCCCGTCTCTTCTTCCGCCTGTTCTACCTCGGCACCCCGCCCTGGGACAGCGGGATCACTCCGCCTGAACTGGAGGAATTCATTCAGAATCACCCTCCCGGCCGGGCGATCGACCTCGGCTGCGGCACCGGCACCAACGTGATCACCCTCACCCAGCACGGCTGGCAGGTCAGCGGCGTGGATTTTGTCCCCAAAGCCATCCTTCAGGCCAGACGCAAAGCGCGGCTCGCCGGGATTCATTCACCCTTTTTTATCGGTGATGTCACCGATTCCAGCTTTTTCCAGGGGAACTACGACCTGATCCTCGACATCGGCTGCTACCATGCCCTATCCGCCGAGCAGCGCCATACCTACCGCCACAACCTGCGCCAACACCTCGCCCCCAGCGGCACCTTCCTGCTCTACGCTTTTACCGGCGAAGAAACCGCCAGCAATCGCTTTACTCCTAAAGACCTCGCCGCCTTCCAGCGTGATTTTTCACTTCACCGCCGCGAAGATGATTTTGACGGCGGCGGACCAACCTCCGCCTGGTTTTGGTTCCAGCATAAACAATCCTGATAAAAAAGCGGTACAATCACCCCTTAAAGGTCTAATCATGATTAAATTTCTTTTTCTCTTCATGGATGGCGTCGGGTTGGGCAAAAAGGATCCCGCCAGTAATCCGTTCGTCAAAGCAAAGATGCCGCAGCTCAACGCGCTGCTCGATGGGCGCCGGCTGGTCGCCAGTTCAGCTCCACTTAAAACTGAACGCGCCTCACTGCTGGCGATTGATCCTAACCTCGGCGTTTCTGGACTGCCCCAATCCGCCACCGGGCAGGCCGCTCTGCTCACGGGGATCAATGTTCCCGCTGCAATTGGGGAGCACTACGGCCCCAAACCCAACCAGCCAGTGCGCGACCAGCTTGCCCAAGGCACAATTTTCAGCCAGCTGACCAATGCCGGTCACAAGGCTGCCTTGCTCAACGCCTATCCAGATGGTTATTTTTCAGGGGTCAATTCGGGCAAACGCCTTTACTCTGCGATCCCCCAGGCTGTAGTTAATGCGGGTCTGGCATTAAAAACAGCCGCTGACTTTGAAGCCGAGCAAGCCCTATCTGCGGATTTCACCGGCGAAGGCTGGCGTAAGCACCTCAAGGTCGATCACACTCCGCTGTATACTCCTGAGCAGGCAGGCGCGCAGCTTACCAAATTAACAGTTGAACAAGACTTTGCCTTCTTCGAATACTGGCCCAGCGATTACGCCGGTCACCGCCAGAATAAAAGCGCTGCGGTGGCGCTGCTAGAAGCTTTTGATGGGGTCTTGGAGGGCTTGCTCAAAACCTGGGACGACCAGCAGGGTTTGATCTTGATCACTTCAGATCACGGCAACCTGGAAGACATCGCCACCCGGCGGCATACCGCCAACCCGGTCCCCGCTTTGGTGATCGGCGCCCCTGAACTGCGCATGCGATTCTGCGATAATTTGCACACCCTCGCCGACGTCGCCCCGGCAATCTTGCAGTTTTATTCCCAGGGTACCTGACCTTTTTTCAAACCTAACCCCTCCGCTGCCCCCAAAGACTGATCCGGTCTCAACCCGACCAGATAATCTTAAAAACCGCGCAGGTCATTTCGGGAGGCATGTTTTCAACTGAACATCTACACCCCGGATATGCTCCACGATCCAGTTTTTTAATTCCTGGTAAGTTTTCTCCACCAATGCTGCATCCATTTTTTCTTCCCACCACTGCTTATAAAATTGGTTGAAAGTTTCCAGAAAATCACTGTGCGCTTGTTTGTTTACTGCTGCTACCGGGCACTGATATTCGTCCATACACTTTTCTTCACGTTCAAAGTGCCAGGATGAATAAAATTGAAGAAAATCTAGAATATCACCTGCCACCTCACGCCCTTCAGGGTCGAAAATCACCTTTGACAAAGCATTGAAATTCTCGATAAGCTCTTTATGCTGTGCATCGATGTGCTCTAATCCTGTGCTCAAGCTGTCATCCCATTGAATCATATGCTCTTCTCTCTCCATTGTTCGTTAGATTTTTTTCCTGCAATATTTCCCTGCATGGTTCTCAATATCTTTGCTTAGTTTTAAATACTCGGACCAGTTTAACACAATTCTTCAAAACACCGCACCGAATCCAATCAGCGATCTTCAATGCCTGAGCACCCTCGCCGACATCGGTCAGGCAGGCTTTCAGGCTTTTAAAAAATTTTTAGTCCACTTCTGGATCAAATCTACTGATAGATCTATGTCCAACAAAAAACACACCCTTGCGGGTGCGTTTTTTTGTCTAATGAATTTGGGGTTTTCTACCCAGCTTTTTTGAGAACTGGCAAACCGTTCTTGGTTTCAGAAACCATATAACCATCGGGGACTGCGTCAAGCGCGCCCTCTTTGATCTCTCCAGCGAAGAAATAAATTGTTCGTGTTCCGCCAGATTTTAAAGCTGTTGCACGTCCATGGAGAAAATATGTCTTGCCTTTAGAATTCGTATGGCTGAAGGCCATGGTCGTTCCTCCTTTCAAGGTTAGTTGCTGTTTTCTCTATTATAGCCGTCATTCAGAGAAAAACATAGGGCTTTTCGGACAATATTTACCAATAAATAGGATTAATTAACCATCTCCCTCGATTTAACAAAAAATGAGCGCTAAGCGCCCATTTTTTGGTTTTTTTTTCGAAAAACAGATCGGTTAAACCGCACTCCCGCTCTCAACGGCCTCAATATCCGCAAGCGTATCGACGATGTAAGTCTCCGCCATCAGCAAATTGTTTTCCGAGCGTTTGACAATATTCAAGATCGTGCTCATCTTGGAAATCTCTTCTAGCTGCTCATTGACGAACCATCTCAAAAACTCCTGGGCGATATAGTCACTTTCTTCAACCGCAATATCCATCAAAGCATTGATCTGCTTGGTGACAGTTTCTTCCCAGGTCAGCGCGGTCTGCACAGCGTGTGCCGGAGAATCAAACTTGACGATTGGCGCTGGGATTGCAGAGATAGCCACTTCACCGCCAGTATCGAGTACGTATCTGAGCAGCTTCATCGCATGCTCGCGTTCTTCTTCGGCCTGATCAAAGAAAATTGTCGCCATCTTGAGCATATCTTCAGAATCAAAATACGAAGCGATTTGTAAATATTCCAGGCTGGCACCAAATTCATTGCCGATTTGTTGGTTGATTGCTGCAAGTAATTTTTTGCTAATTAACATCCGGTTTTTCCTCCAAGAAAATTTGATTAATAAGGATTTTGGTTTCAATTATTCAGACGTTTTTCACCCAATTTAATTACATTATTGATCCACACAGTTTTCCAACTCAAACCGCGACTTCGATCCCTGTTCCAGCGGTGACTTCGCCAATCTCCCAGACCGGCTGCCCGAGTTCTTTTGCCCGTGCATTAAAAGCAGAAATCTGGTCCGCAGGCACACTCAGCAGCAAGCCACCGCTGGTCTGCGGATCGAAAAGCAGCATCTGATCGTGTTCAGCGAGAGGCTCAGCGAAGGAAATGCGATCTCCATAAAAGAGCTTGTTGTCCGCCGCACCCCCGGGGAAGGTCCATTCTTGCGCATACTTATGCGCACAGGTCACAAAGGGAATCTTCTGGTATGAAATTTTGAACTTCACCCCAGAGGCTTCCGCCATTTCGAGTCCGTGCCCCAGCAAGCTGAATCCGGTTACGTCTGTGGCGCCCTGCACGATAAACTCTCTGCCCAGCTGGGCAGATTTATCGTTGAGCTGTTTCATCCAACCGACGACTTCTGCAATATCCTCAGGCGTTGCTTGCTGCTGCTTGAGGGCAGTGGTCGTCACGCCAAAACCGAGAGGCTTGGTCAGCACCAAGCGGTCACCTGCTTGCGCGCCAGCCTTGGTCATCATCTGATCGGGGTGCACAAAACCGAGCACAATCAGCCCATACTTAGGTTCGTCATCCTGGATGGTGTGCCCGCCTGCGAGGATCAATCCCGCTTCAATCGCTTTTTCAGCCCCGCCGCGCATGATCTCCGCGCCAACCCCAACAGGGAACTTCTCTGGGAGACCAGCAATATTCAACCCCAGGAATGGTAGCGCTCCCATGGCATACACATCCGAGATGCTGTTCGCCGCGGCAATAGAGCCGTAATCATAGGGATCATCAACCACCGGCGTGAAGAAATCGGTGGTCACCACCAAAGCGCGCTCGTCATCGATCTTCCATACGGCGGCATCATCGGGGTCATCCAAGCCCACCAGAAGATCAGGGAAGTTTTTTCCAGCAAATGTATCTCTGATAGGACGCAGTACCTGCGCCAGCGACTCAGCGCTTAATTTCGATGCTCAACCTGCGCAGCGCGAGTAGCTTGTCAGGCGGATGTCTTTTCCGGTGGGGGTATCGGCTGGTTTTGTGCTCATAGTATCCTTTGAAACACGAATATTAACGCGCTAGAGAATGTGAAACATTCTCTTAAAAGCTCGAGCAGGAGACTGCTCGAGCTTCAAGAGACACCGCGGAGAAAATCTCCGCGGCGCTTTGTAGTTTGTTTCTACGGGGAAGTGGCGTCTGGCAGCGGCAAAATGAACGGGCTGTCCGCCGGCAGCAGCATCACGCTGATATTCTCAGCAAGCTTCTCGATGTACTGTAAGCTAAGGATATCCGGGTTGGTGGCAATCGCCTGACCCAGCAGCTGCAAAGCTTGCGCTTCGGCTTGGGCCTGGATCAAGCGGGCTTCGGCTTCTGCCTGGGCCTGCAGGAGCAACGCGGCTGCCTGACCTTCTGCCCGGATCACGTTTGCATCCGCCTCACCCTGCGCAGCCTGGCGGACCTGTTCCGCCTCTTGTTTGCGCTGTTCCACCACAAAAACTGCCTGCTGTGCTTGCTGTTCGGCAATCTGCTTTTGCTCTACCGAAGCCGAATATTCAGCCGAGAAGGCAATATTACGCAGCACAAAATCAATCAGGGTGAACCCTTCCTCTTCAAACTTTTCACTTAGTTCGTCCCTGATCTGTTCAGTAAGCGCCAGGCGCTTGGTGCTGTAAACTTCTTCAATCCCATATACTGAGGCCGCATCACGCATTACCCCGCGTGACAGGTTGCGGATCAAATCATCCGTATAGGTGTCCTGCCAATCGATATGCACCTGAACCACTTCATCAGGATTGATAATGAAGATCACCGAGGCATCAATAAAGACCACCTGACCGTCAGAAGTGCGCGCCTCAACCGAATCATCCCCGCTGCGCACACCTTCTGCGTGAGCAATCGACATCGTGTAAGTTTGACGCGAAATTGGATACTTCACCACCCGGTCAAAGAACGGTACCACCCAGTTTAAACCGGGCTGCAGCGCTTCATCTCGCACACCGCCATCACCTAAAGCGGTGACTACCACGCCACGTTCGGTCGGCTCAACGAAAACCATCCCGGCTGCGGCAATGTTCAATACCACTGCAGAGATCAAGACAATTACCACCATCGGGACAGTACTTTTTACCGTCCTATCACGCGCAGCTTTCATAACTGCATAAACAATCACCCCAAAGAAGGCCAGCCATGAAAATGCTGCCAATCCTTGTATAACATTAACAATATTCATTCGATCCTCCATTCTGAGTTAAATTCATTCCTATTATATCTATAGATTGTTAACTATACATAAATCCTTACCTGACACTTAGAATTGCCCAAACGATGGAAGCATGCTACCATCAAAATATGAAGGTGATCAAAGTAGCGGTCCTCGAAATTCAACAATCCGCTCCTGGGAAATTCCAGGCAGTGATTTCTTTGCCAAGCGGAAAAAAGGCAAAACCCGGACAGTATTTTCAGGCGCATCGCCTCAAAGACGAACATGCGGTGCTCCCGATCACGCTCTACCCCGGCGGAATGACAAATAAATCAGGTTCTGAGATATTCACCACCGCCCCTCCGATTCCTCCCACCTGGCAGCCCGGGGACGAACTGCTCCTCCGCGGACCTTTAGGGAAAGGCTTTCAGCTCCCTCACCAGACCAGCCGGCTGGCTCTCGCCGCCCTCGATGCAGGCTGCGCCCACCTGCTTCCGCTTGCCAGCCAGGTGCTCGAGAATGGTGGAGAGGTCGCCCTGTTCACCGACCACAGCACCCCTCATTTACCCACCCAGGTGGAAATCAGCCCGCTGGCCAGCCTGGGAAATGCCCTGCTGTGGGCTAATTTTCTCGCAGTCAGCGGTACACCGAACCAGGTCACCAATCTTAAAACAAAGCTTAATCCCAGACAAGAGCTGCCCTGCCCAGCGCAAGCCTTAATCTTGATCCCGATGCCCTGCGGCGGCCTGGGCAGCTGCGGGGTCTGCGCCTTGCCAGGCAACAAAGGCAAAGCCCTTCTCGCCTGTGAGGACGGCCCGGTTTTCGATTGGCAGCAGCTCCCTTTCCAGGTGTGATCTCAGGCTGTCCCACTCCCAGATTCTCCCCACCGATCCCAAAACCCTATCAAAATGAATGGCATGGCGGTCATTTTGATTAAATCAAACTTTATTCGATCAAAATAACCAAATCATGCTAAAATCGAGCCATGGTGATCGATAAAGAAGCGCTGATTGAATTCTTAACCCAACGGCCTATTTTCGCGGGAATCCCAGAACAAGACCTCTCCCGGATTGCAAACCGGATGGAAGAATTCCACCTCGAAGCCAATAAACCTGTATTCTCTCACGGCGATCGCGGCAGCGTGTTCTATTTCATCTATTCTGGCCGGGCACGGATGTGGAGCCTGGAACAAAAACAGGAAATTGATCTGGGTGAATTAGAAGCCGGGGATATCTTTGGCGAAGAAGCGCTATTATTCTCACGCCCCCGGACATACTCAATTTCCACTCTGGAAGACTGCCAATTCCTCACCCTGCACAAACCTGATTTCAACTGGTTGATCAGAACATACCCACAAACGCGAACTTACCTCGAAACGCTGGCCCATACCCGCCAGCAAGCCCGCAGCCTGCGCTTTGAGTGGCTGCAGCGCGGCGAAGTTGTCCGCTTGATGACCCGCCGCCATCCCGCCGAGCTGATCCTTGACCTGCTGAAGCCAACCCTTGCCCTGCTGATCGCGGGGATCATCCTCTCATTCACCTCAATTATGGGCGCTCTCGACAGTCTCAGATATGTGGCTTACGGCTTCGGTTTCCCGCTGATCGTCATCGGGATCCTCTGGGTGATCTGGGAAGTATTGGATTGGCGCAATGACTACTTCTTCATCACCAACCAGCGGGTGGTCTGGCTTGAACAGGTGATTTTGCAAAGCGCCAGCCGCCAGGAAGCGCCGCTGGCTGCAATCCAATCGGTGGATGTTTCCACCAGCCAGATTGGGCGGATTTTCGGCTTTGGTGATGTCTTCGTACGCACCTTTACCGGCACCGGATCGCTGACCCTGACCAGTATCGACAATCCCAAGCGGTTTAAAAAAGAAATTGAGGAGCTTTTGTTCCGTGTGCGGGGCAAGCAGGAAGAAACCAGCGACGCCCGCGTGCGCCAATCCATCCGTCAAAGCCTGGGTCTCGAAAGCTTCGATGTGGAAGACGAAATCCTCCATATTGTGGAACCTGACGCGCCGCCAAAGCAGGGTTTATTAAAAACCAGGGAAGTGGATGGGGACACAATTACCTACCATAAACATTGGTGGGTGATCCTCTCAAAAGCCTGGCTGTGGCTGCTCGCCCTGCTCGGCACGATTGCCGGGGTGATTGCCCTGGCGATCAATGATTTTATTTTCCTCAGCTACACCTTCCCGGTATCCTCCACTTTGTTCGTTGGCACCCTTCTTTTCTTCATCTTCCTCGGGGTGCTCACTTACCAATTCTTAGACTGGAAAAACGATATTTACAAACTCACCAGTGAAATGGTGATCGACAGCGAGAAAAAACCATTAGGGCGAGAGATCACCAAATCTGCCCCGATTCGCAATATCCAAAGTCTGGAGCACCAGCGCAAAGGCCTGCTGCCCTTGATCCTTAACTATGGGATTGTGCGCATCGTGGTCGCTGATGAAACCCTCACCTTCTACGATGTTGGCAACCCGGCGCTGATCCAGCAGGACATCTACTACCGGCAGGAACAGCTCAAACTCAAAGAAGATGAAGCCGCTCAAGAAAAAGACCGCGCCCATCTCTCCAAATGGCTGCAAACCTATCATGATGTGCTTCAAAACGAACTTGAACCTCCCCCTGATGAATCTGGAAACATCGGTTAAAATACTCCCATGGCAATTAGAGAAATTATTACTGTCCCGAATAAAACATTAAATCGGAAATCCCAACGGGTGACCGATTTTGGCGACGACCTGCAAACCTTGATCGATGACATGGTCGAAACGATGCGTGAGGCGCCCGGGGTCGGGCTGGCCGCCCCGCAGGTGAATGTGCTGCAACGCGTCCTGGTGGTTGAATTTGGCGATGAGGATGACGAAGAAGTCCCCCCAAAGCTCTACACCCTGGTTAACCCTGCGATCTCCCGTAAGTCAAAAGAAACCGTTCTAGGGATAGAAGGCTGCCTCTCGATCCCCGAACTTGTCGGCGAGGTTGAGCGCTCGGTCTCGGTAACGATCAAAGGCCAGAACCGGCGCGGCCAAGCGATGAAGCTCAAAGCCTCTGGCTGGTTGGCGCGTATCTTCCAGCATGAAGTCGACCACCTTAACGGGGTGCTCTTCACCGACCTGACCACCACGATCTTCCGGGTTGAAGATTTGATTGCAGAAGAGGAAGCCCTGGCGCTTGCTGAGCAATCTGCCGCCGATCCGCCCCCGTTACTCACCTAAAGCTCCGATCAAATAACCATGCAGCTTACCCGACTCTCCCTCACCAACTTCCGCAATATCGCCCGGATGGATATTGACCTGCCTGAAGGCACTATTTTGATTTTAGGGAAAAACGCGCAGGGAAAAACCTCGGTGCTTGAGGCGATCTATTTTCTTGCCACGATGACCTCCTACCACGCCAGCAGCGACCGCCAGCTGATCAACCTGATCACCTCCCGCGAGAAACTCGCCGTCGCCCGCATCGTCGGCGAATACACCAAAGCAGGCCGGGGCCACAAGCTTGAGATCCGGATCATCAAAGAAAACGGCAGCAACGGCACCAGCCGCGTCCGCAAAGAAGTACTCCTCGATGGCGTTAAGAAACGCGCTCGGGACGCGATCGGGCAGTTCAACGCGGTGTTGTTCCTTCCCCAGATGATGCAGGTTGTGGTTGGCTCACCAGAAGAACGCAGGCGGTATGTTGATCTCGCCCTCAGCCAGGTAGTGCCGAACTACGCCAACCAGCTCAGCGAGTACCGCAAGGTGCTCTCCCAGCGCAACGCCCTGCTCAAGCAAATTAACGAAACCAATGGTGATGCTGAACAGCTCGCCTTTTGGGACGAGCGTCTGGCAAAACACGGCGCTGAGATCATTTTTCAAAGAATTAAAGCCATCCAGGAACTGGACCAGACCGCCGGGAGGATCCATCATGAGATCACCGCGGGGAAAGAAGTCCTCCGCCTGGATTACAAACCATCCTATGACCCGCTCCCCCCTGCCGATAAGCAGCCTGCCCTGCTCTACACTCCGCCGGAACGCGGTCAATTCAGCCAGGATAAAATTGAAGCTGGGTTCCTTGAGCAGCTCAGCCTGAATTTCAGGATTGAAGCAGCCCGTGGGGTCACCACGATCGGCCCGCACCGCGACGACTTCGCCTTCCTCTCCAACGGCATCGACCTGGGCACCTACGGTTCCCGCGGGCAGGTGCGCACCACGATGATGACGATGAAACTGGCCGAAGTCGGCTGGATGCACGAGAAAACCGGGCACTGGCCAGTGCTGCTCCTTGACGAGGTCCTCGCTGAATTAGATGAAGAACGCCGCGCCGACCTGATCGCTCGCGTTTCCCAAAGCAACCAATCGCTGCTGACCACCACTGACCTGTTGATGTTCAACCCAGAGGTGATCAAAGCCTGGCAGCACTACCTGATCGACAATGGCACATTGCAAAATCAGCAGTAAATATTCCTGCAGATCATCCCCAAAAAAACCAAAAATTTATCAGGGGTTGACATCCTTTATACAAAGCTGTATAAACAAATCTAAAGTTATTATCAAATAATCAAATTTCTCATTAGAATCACAGGAATATAAATAATTATTTCTATCCCAGGACCATTAGGAGAATTCAAATGGATTTTAAAACCTTATCCGAACAAGTTGACAAAGACAATGTGCAGTTTATTGCCTTGCAGTTCACCGATGTCATCGGCGCAGTTAAAAGCGTCGATATCCCCAAGAACCACCTTCAGCGTGCGCTGGAAGAAGGCATCTGGTTCGATGGTTCCTCTGTGGAAGGTTTTGCCCGCATCCAGGAGAGCGACATGCGCCTGGTGGTTGACCCGACCACCTACGCGGTACTCCCCTGGAGCCCGGAGGACAACAAACGCGCCCGCTTTTTCTGCAGCATTTACCAACCCAACGGCGAACCCTTCATGGGCGATCCCCGCAATGTGCTCAAGAAGGTGCTCGAGAAAGTAGAAGAAAAAGGCTGGGTCTTCAACGTTGGCGCTGAACCAGAATTTTTCTTGTTCAAGCGCAACGGCGAACAGCCCGGCAATGTCCACCCCGTTCCGCATGATGTCGGAGGCTATTTCGATTTCTCCGCTGCCGATGAGGCCGTGCGGGTGCGCACCAAGATCATGAACGCGGTTTCAAACATGGGATTGAATGTAGAAATGGGCCATCACGAGGTCGCTCTCGGTCAGCACGAGATCGATTTCCGCTTCGCTCCCGCCCTGCAGGCCGCAGACCAGGTGGTTACTTTGAAATACACAGTGAAGGCGATCGCCGCCAGCATGGGACTGGTGGCTTCATTTATGCCCAAACCGATCGGCGGGATCAACGGATCAGGGATGCATGCCCACCAATCTCTGTTTGACTCAGACGGAAACAACCTGTTTTTCGACCCAAAAGATGAATTTTTCCTCTCCGAGCTCGGCAGGAAGTATATCGCCGGTCAGCTGGTCCACGCCCGCAGCATGTCGGCAGTACTATCCCCGACAGTCAACTCCTACAAACGTCTGGTGCCGGGATACGAAGCCCCGGTGTATGTCGGTTGGGCACAGGTCAACCGCTCAGCGCTGATCCGGATTCCGTCTGCGTCTCTCGAGCGCTCCAAATCGGTGCGAGCTGAACTGCGCTGCCCTGACCCCGCCGCCAACCCGTATCTTGCTTTCGCCGTGATGCTGGCGGCGGGCCTGGATGGGATTGAGAACAAGATGGCCTGCCCCGACCCGCTCAATGAAGTCAACGTCTACAACCTGACTGCAGAACAACGCAAGGAACTTGGGGTCACCGAACTGCCTGGATCACTCTCAGAAGCGCTGACCGAGCTGGAAACAAACCGGGTGGTACAGCAAGCTTTAGGACCGATCGCTTATAAATCCTTCCACCGGGCCAAATGGGCTGAGTGGGATGAGTACATCACCAATGTCACCGATTGGGAAGTTGCCCGCTATTTGGAAATGGCATAAAGAGATAACATCAGCTGATCACCCATCGGGAGTCAGACTTAATCAAACAAAGACCCCAAAGGATTTAAAACCCTTGGGGTCTTTGTTTTACTAATTAGAACGATTGTGATTTCTTTATGCCCCCGCTATAAATCAAAAACCACTTCATCCCGCCCAGTGAGGGCTTTATTAATTCGCTCAATCACAATTTCGAGATGATCGGGGTTGTCGACAAAGTTGAGGTCGTTGCTGCGAATGGTGAGAACCGGGCAAAGGTCGAAATTACGCAGCCACTCATCATAATAGGATTCGAGCAGCGAAAGATACTCAGCGCTGATCCCGGTTTCCATCTCCCTACCGCGATTGCTGATCCGCTGGATGAGCACATCGACCGGCGCCCATAGATAGATCAGCAAATCAGGAGCCGGCAGGCTCTTTACCACCAGATCGAATACTTTTTTATAGGCCATATAATCGCGTTCATTCATATTCCCCAGCTGACGCAGAGCTCGGGTAAAAATATAGAAATCTTCATAAATGCTGCGGTCGAGGATCACGGATTTGTTGAAGCCAGTGGCTTCAATGTGCTGCTCGGCGCGGTGACCGAGGAAGAAGACCTGCAGATGGAAGGACCACTGCGCCATTTCAGCGTAGAAATCGGGCAGATAGGGATTGTCCGCCACAGATTCGAATCCGGTCTCCCAACCAAGACGTTCACCTAATTTTTCGGTGATTGAAGTCTTCCCTGTTCCAATATTGCCTGCAACCAGGATTGTGCGTTTCGCCATCAAAATTTCTCCTCGTGTCAAAGTTATCTGTCTAACCTGATTATATAATACTATTCCCTTTAACTTTATTTCCAAGCCGGTCAGTGCTAAGATTAGGGCATGTATATCGACCGCATCGAACTCTTCCGTACCCTCCCGTGCCTGGCAGAACCTGGCAAGGTTCAAGTCGTTGGCACTCCCTCAAACTCGCTGGCAGAAGTGATCCCATTCCTGGCAACCCTGCCCAGCATCATCGCCTATAAACCGGAGACACCCAGTTTGACCTTCCGGAGAAATCCCGGTTTCCTGACGATCTACGCGGATAAGGTCTACATCACCCAGGTGACCGATAATGCTGCGGGGGTCGAGCTGTTTGAGAACCTCACCGAGGCAATCAACGCCACCTGGGAGCGGCGTGCCGAGCTGGTGGCGGTCACCAAAGCCAAAGCGGTGCTGCGCCCGCTGGACATCTACACCCTGCTGCCCCAGACCAACTGCGGGGAGTGCGGGGAAGCGACCTGCATGGCTTTTGCCGCCAAGGTGTTCATGCAGGAGATGGCCGCCGAGGAGTGCGCCCCGCTGTTCTCCGACCCTGATTTTGAGGAGCGCCGCGCCACGCTGGAGGGGATGAGCAGGGGGTAAACCGTCACCAGTCTACAGATTTTCCATTTAGCTACCCTCGTAAAAATTAGCCCGAAATTAGTTGCTCGCTTCGAATTAATGGGCTCAGTGGACTCAATAGACAAAAATTGACAAGCAACCACCGATCGTCATTTGAGCATTCTTTCTCCCTTGCTACTTGAATCCAGCTTATTATGTTCCACAGTGATGACCACATTTCCCTTTTTATGCCCATTTTCAACATATTTGTGGGCCTCGCCAGTCTGTTCCAAGGGATAGCGTCTATCAATGGCTGCTTTTAGCTTGCCTTCTTCAATCAGCTTTTTGAGGAAGAGGAGATCTTTGGTTTTCTTTTTTGCTGACCTCAACCCAGTGGCCGCAAATTTTGATCTTCTTCTGCCGATCTTTTTAGAGAACAGCATCAGGAGAATTTCCACTCCAGGGACAGTTGTAAGATATACCCCTCTTTGCGTCAGTGCGTTTTTACACTCGGAAAACGATCTCTTGCCTACCGTGTCAAAAATAATGTCATAGGCTTCACCGCTTTGAGTAAAGTCCTTTTGAGTGTAATCAATCACCTTATCAGCTCCCAATGATTTAACCAATGCTAAATTCCCGGTGCTGCAAACCCCAGTAACTTCTGCCCCGTAGTACCTGGCAAGCTGTACTGCATAAGTACCTACTGATCCTGAGGCGCCATTGATCAGGACTTTTTGTCCGCTTTTGATTTGCCCCTTGTCTCTAAGGAAAGGCAATGCGGTTAATGCCCCATTTGGAACAGCGGCGGCTTCCTCATAGGTCATATTGGTTGGTTTAACTGCCAGCGCTTTGTCTTCAGGCATGCATTTGTACTCAGCATAAGCGCCATACCAGTCTATCCCAAATACCTGATCACCTTTCTTAAATAGGGTTACAGAGTTACCTATCGCTTCAATTTCACCCGCAAACTCCTGCCCCAATATTGGGTTTTTTGGTTTTCTAAAACCATTGAGACCTGGGGAACTTCGCATGCCTGGTTCTTCTGCTACCACAGTGGTGGCATAAATTCTGATCAGGACTTGATTATCTTTTGGGGTAGGTTTTTCAACCTCTTTGAGCTGAAGGACTTCCGGGGGGCCAAATTCAGTGTATACGATTGCTTTCATGAGTTTGTCATCCTTTTTGATCTTATTTCAACTTAATCATAGCATTAGCAGGAGTATTGGGTCAGGTGGGGGGACCCTCTCCAATACTCCCACTCAGTGTAGGGACTTGAAGTCCAAAAGTTTTTTACGCCTCCGCGCCTGGGGTCTTGCGCAGCATAACGATCCCCAGCCAAAGGGACCACACCGTCTTACCTAGACCAAAAATGATTACGAATACCCCGAAGAGAGCTGGAACAGCCGAGAGGAGGCCCGCCACACCGACGAACGCGCCAAGGTAGTTCAGTGCCATGGAAAGCTTTCTGCCCCTCAAAGCTGCCCAACTTACCAGCAGCATCCAGGTTCCGCCTAGAATTTCACCGCCTGCACTACCTAATCCATTAGCCACAGAATCAATCGCCATCCAGACAGTCGCAGCTTGAGCCGGGTCTTTACCATAGAGGTCAATGACAGTGTTCATCCCAAGGTTGGATACCTGGCCGCTTGCAATCACAATGCAGGCCCAGATAAGCCCGACGGCGGTCGCGATTTGCATCATGGCAGGTGAGCCGGCCTGCAATCGCTGATAGAGCGCCAACGTCAGCGGAATCATCACGATACCCCAGATCACATAGGCGATCAGGTTCAAGATGTAGAGGAAGACCTGGTTGTCCACGAGTTGAGCGACCTTCTCGACAGGGTCGACAATATCAAGTGTGCCCACGATCAAGAGATAACCCACCATAGCAAACAATAATGCTGCTGCCAGGTACAGTGCGGCAATGCCGCCGATCTTCTGTAAATTCTTCATTTTTATTCTCCTTTTTTGAATAATACGAAATCTAAGGTTAGATTTGTAAATAAGCAAGATAACTTCGAAAAACAAACGCCCAACGGTTTGAGTTACTGGCGCCGGGGTCGTCGTGGATTCTGTTCGTGAGTAGAAAAAACTCGAAGCGAAGAAAATGCCGCAGAATCCCACCAGTCCAGTGCCAGCTTTGTTGGGCGTGCTTTATTGCGCAAGATTTGATGGTTGATCCTTTGCACCCATAATCAGAAGCCACAAAGTAAGCCCAAATTCTGCAATAAATCCAAGCGGGTAGCTTACATAGGTAATTGCATTGAAACCCGGGAAAAAGAAGAACTGAAGAGTAGTCATCAGCCAGGTAACACAATGAACCATCAGCACGATGCCCAAAATTTTGGGCAGGAAGCCCGACTTGAAAACCAAATAACCAAGCGGAAAGAGCCAAGCGCCATAAAATATCTGGGCGATCATGAACCCATTTTTGTATAAAAACAGAAAAAACATTGCCAGGGCTTGCAGTTGATCGGCCTGGAATACTTTCAAGTAATCAGCACCATTCAAAAGCAACTGGCTGGAAAACAGAAAAAGATCACTAAAACATTGGATAGCGACACCGCCCAGGTTTAATAACAAAAACAGCAGAGCAAGGTTCTTATTAACAGGTTTCAACAATACGTATAAAGCCCAGGCCGCTAGTAGAAATAACACAGCAGCGAGCAGATCGCTCATAATACCGATACGAAATTGCCACTCAGAAGCCATAATATTTTGGGCTGTTGCTGCGGCATCTCCGAATACAATAATATTAGAACGACCAAACACATCTGCGAAGATGTGAATTACGAAATAAATAATATACAGGAACCCTGCCATTCTTGCGGTCTTTTTAATTTCTTTAGTTTTCAATGTGTTTTCTCCTTTTATTTGTGGGTTGACCGAAATGATGGTCAATCCCAAATTGCGAATCTTTTTCAATACACTATGCAGTGCGGCCTGATCTACAATAACACCGCTTAAAATAGTGTTGCCGTCATCGGTCAGGGTGATGGTTAAGCCATCGAACCAATCCTGCCAGCGGGTATCCAAATGATCCTTGATTTTGATGTGGTAATGAATGGGTTCGTTCATCGTGCCCATACTATAGAACAATTGGCTCAATAAACCCCCACAGGAAACTGTGGTTGTTGGAATAAAAAACTGTAGTTTAGGGGAAAAGAAGCAGAGGGAAACTAAATGATCTTAATTTCTTTTGCTTTGGCGATAGCAAGGGTGCGTTTATTAACACCCAGTTTTCTGTAAATATTTTTGATGTGGTAAAGAACGGTATTAAGACTAATAATCAACTGCTCGGCGATTTCTTTATTTTTCAGCCCAGCAGCGATGAGGTTTAGAATTTCTATCTCACGCTCGCTGAGGGGATCAACTAATTGTTGTGACGGGGATAGATCATTTTTTTGTACCTCAGCTTCAAACACAGTCAATAGTTTACTTACATAGTTGGGCATAATCCCCTGAGCAGCTGCTTCGGATAATAATTGCGCCATCGGCAATCCTTCATCAACAAATATGCGGATGAAACCGTTCGGTTCTGCCAGCCCCATTGCTTCCCCAAGCAGTTGGACAGCCTCATCGGTTTCGTCATTCGCATGATTGGCGCATGCCAGTAGAATCATAATCTTGAGATATTTATCCGCTTCACCCTTTGCTTCTACTTGCTTACGCAGGGGACGCAACACTGCCAGAGCTGCGGATGCGTCTCCTTGCGCCAGATATACCCGTGCTTGGCTGATAGGAAGTTCGTGCTTCTCAGCCAGATGAGCTGCTTCCGAGAGATTACCCTGCTTTAGCAATGTAAATACTTGTGCGGCATTAACCTCTGGCATATGGTGAACAAAGTTATGCTGCTGAACAGATTGATGGGCCTTAGCTAATGTCGCAGCCGCTCTGTCGATATCTCCTTGACTAAGTTTCAGGCGAGCGAGAAATACCTCAATGGCAACGGATCTGTCTATAATTTCTAATTGCTGCGCCACTTGGAGACTCTTGTGTGCATGCTTTTGGGCAGTATCTACGTCGTTCCATTCGCAGAATATACGGGCCAGACCAAGATATACTTCGCAGGCAGCGGGCTGCAGCTGATCACCTATCAACTGCAGCACGCGGCGGTAGGTTTTGGCCGCGAGATGGAGCTGATTTTCTGTTTCTTGTACTTGGCCCAGACCGATTGAAGCTGTTATGTTAATGATGGTATTCCCAGATGTCTGGCTAATAGAAATGGCTTCAGTATAGGCACGGCTGGCTGCGGTACGATCTCCCTGAAGCTGGTAAGCAAGCCCCAGTTTCCAGATAGTAGCAGTGCGGACAGGCAGGTTGTCGGGGTGTAGATACTCCAGAGCGCGCTGTGACTGTGCAATGATGGTTTTTGTCTGGTGCTGTGAGGCAGCTAACAAGGCTCGTATCGCAGCAATATGACCAATAGTATTTCGGGCTATATCGTCTTGCTCGGTACCATGCAGGGCTTTTTCAGCAGCCTGTAGTTTCTCTTCGACGCCGGACATTTGGCCTGTCATTGACAACGCCGAGGCATACATCACCCATAACGATGGCTTGGCATCCAATACCGTTGTTGGCAGCGACTTAAGCCAGCTCAACACAGGGGTGACCGCACCACGAAAGTGCAGAGGCATTCCGCCTCCTTCCATCAAGCGTGTGGCGTGCTTAATATCATTGGAGGCAACAGCATGGTGAAAAGCTTCAATCTCCAGACCATTCTCTTCATACCATACGCTGGCACGGATGTGTAATTCATCCTCTCCTCTGTCCTTATTCCCCGATGACGAGGCAGTGCTCTGATGCAGCCTATGTCGCAATAAATCAGCAAAGAGATGGTGATAACGATACCAACGACGTTCGTTATCAAGCGGGACGATGAAGAGATTTGTCCGTTCAAGATATTCTAGGGTTTCTTGCCCCGTTATATCAGCGTCTAGCAAAAGCGCATCACAAAGTGGGGCGCATACACGGTCGAGAATAGATGTGCGCAACAAGAATTCCTGCACATTTTCAGGCTGCTGCTGTAAGACTTCTTCAACCAGATAGTCCAACACAAAACGATTACTGCCCGTAAAAGACTGGATGAAGCTGCTTGTATCTTGCCCCTGCATTGAAATTGCAGCTAATTGCAGACCTGCAATCCAGCCTTCGGTGCGGGTTTCCAGAGCGGAGATGTCTTCTTTCGAGAGATTTAGCTCCATCCCGTGGTTGAGAAATGCAGCGGCTTCGGATCGGGTAAAACGCAAATCAGCGGCACGAAGTTCAGTCAATTGACCTCGAGCACGTAATCGAGCTAAAGGTATCTGTGGGTCCTCACGGGTGGTGATAATCAAGTGCATCTGCGGTGGCAGGTACTCAAGTAGATAGGCAAGAGCATCGTCAACTGCTTTGGCATCAATAACATGATAATCATCGAGTACAAGGGTGAAATTATCCGAGATAGTGGTGATCTCATTGAGCAGGGTCGTCAGAATTGTTTCTGCTGACGGTGGTTGAGGAGATTGAAGCATACCCAGCACCCCTTCTCCAATATTCGGTGCAAGCGTCTGCAAAGCAGCTACGAGGTAAGTTAGAAAGCGTGTAGAGGCGCTATCTCTTTTGTCTAGCGACAACCAGGCAATCTTATTTTTGGCCTGGGTTTCATTTTTGACATCCCCCTGCAGGTTATCCAACCATTCAGTCACCAACGTGGTCTTGCCAAATCCAGCCGGAGCAGAGATGAGGGTTAACTTTCGGTGCAATCCTTCATCCAATCGCTCATTCAGACGCGGTCGTGGGACGATTTCCGATCGGGTGGATGGGATAAACAGTTTCGTTGTGAGGAGAGATGCTGTCATATTAATTCCCAAATGAAATAATTCGTCAATCAGAACAATACTTATATCTTACTCGATTTTCTACTCACCGAGTCACCTTTCCAAAATAGTTAGCTGTTCTCTCCTAAAAAGCAGGTTAGGGGTTAGGCCCCACCGGAACACTTGAATTTAATTGAATTCCCCGGAAAAACCAGCACAGGTAACTAACTGTCGTTTTAGACGATTGATCTCTCGCCTGGCTGTTTCCAGATCACTGGTTCCGAGCACCGCTTCTTGGCCCCCCTTTTGTTTAGCTTGAATCCGCTCCCACCATTTGACTACCAATCCGGGAGTAATCTCCAACTCCCATTCAATCTATCTTAAAAAATTCATGATACCTTCAGTTCCCGATAAACCAGTAATTAACTTCCCCCTTGACATTGACGTTACGTGATGGTTTAAGATAGCTCTATGAAAGAGAACCTCACGTACTATACCGTCAAACAACTGGCTGATCTGGCCGGGGTGAGCATCCGCACGCTGCACTACTACGATGAGATCGGGCTGCTCCCACCCGCCCTGGTGGAGGATAACGGCTACCGCCGATACGATCAGAACAGCGTGCTGACCCTGCAGCAGATCCTTTTCTACCGCGAGCTGGGGATGAACCTCAAAGAAATCGCAGAGGTGATCACCCAGCCCGAGTTTGAGATCGTGCAGGCACTGCAGAGCCACAAGCTCAAACTGGGACGTAAGGCGCGGCGCCTGGAGCAGCTGATTGACACTGTTGAAAACACGATCCGGCATTTAGAAGGAGAATTAGAGATGAGTAAAGAAGAATTGTTCTGTGGATTCAGCGAAGAACAGCAAAAGGAATATGCCAAAGAAGCTGAGAAATTATACGATCCCAGGCTGGCACACCAGTCGCAAGAGCGCTGGGAGAGCTACACACAAGAGCAGAAAGATGCAGTTCGAGCCGAGGGCGAGGCGATCCATCTGGCGATCCTCGACCGGATGGACGAGGGAGCAGAGAGCCCGCTGGTTCAAGAGCAGGTGGCGGCGCTGCACAGACATTTTGTGAGCAGCTACTATGACTGCACTTTTGAGATCTTCCGCGGTTTGGGACAGATGTGGGTCGATGACCCCCGCTTTAATCAGGTCTATGAAAAGATCAAGCCGGGGTTCGCGTTGTTCCTGCGGGAGGCGGTGATGGTGTATACCGAGGGGAAGAGCGGGCTGCCGGAGATGTAGGCTGTTTATAGTAAAGAACGAAAAGTTGAATCTTTTTTAGAAGCAGCGTTGGGGTTTTTATCTGGGGGTAGCGATGCCTGACGAATTTCCGATCAAATTCGAATAATTGGTATTCCTCTGGATAATCACCAAACAATGTTCCCTTCCAAAATAACCCAGCAGCAAACACCAATCATTACTGGTTTTTGATTCAGTAGCGGTATAATCCCCTCCGTATGCAAACAACAAACGGCTCCCCCACCTG
>JBDLJU010000004.1:0-38715 GCA_039714215.1 Chloroflexota bacterium
CGAGATCCCGGTACGCACGCCCAGGGGCTGTCGTCCGTAGAAGAACTCCAGGATGGGATCCTCATAAGGATCGGCAAGCGCCAGGACAGCCTCATCGACCACCGAGAGGGAGAACTCTCCCTCAACCGGCGCCCCAGTATTGTCTGTCACCTGAATGGTGAACTCGATTGGGGACCCTGGATATGCCCGCTCTGGGTCTCCGGCCACGACCACATTCAAAACCTGTTTCTCAACGGCAACATCAAAGTTGGTCAAACCGTAATAATAATCGAGAGTGCCCTTGGCGGTCTCGCCGATCATTGCCACGGTGAAGTACACATTCGGTACGCTGAGCTCTTCGATCGCTAGCGAGTAGGTCAACCCAGAGCCGCTGATCGTGATCACTTCCTGATCGAGGATATCGCCGCGTTCCACGGTCACCAAAACCTGCGCATCACCCACAAACGGGTTGGGGATAAAGATGCTGGCTGTATCGCCTACCTGATAGGTCTCTGCATCTGGGATCAAGGTGAGCTGGTTCTCCTCCAAGCTCGGCCAGGCTGTCTGCCCCGGACCACCCACCCAAATCAGCATCTGGGTGATAGCTTCTCCAGAACTCACCTCAAGCTGGTAAACACCCGGTGTTTCTGGGATGAAAGTCAGGCGAGCTTCACCCTGTCCGTTGGTATCTAACTGTCCTTCAGAAATAAGCGTGACAACTTTTTCGTACGAGAAAGAGCCAAACTGGTCCGGACCACTTCGCTCCCAGCTTACTTTGCCAAAAACTGCTTTCACGGACTGTTCGCCTGCGTTTTGCTTTTCCCAGTCAACTACCTTTAGATCAAACCCCATCTCGGTATCAACCTGCCCCACCCAAAGATCAGATCGCAGCCCGATATAGATCGGCGCGGGGTGAACGATGGCGCTCGCCCGGCTGGAAACCGGCATCCCGCTCTCATCTGCAACCGTTACCTCAAAACTATATTCCTGGATCCGTGAGGTCGCTTCCGAGGTCAGGTTGACTGCAAACCCACCCTGACCATCGGTGGTTTCCTCCCCACCCGCAGACCATATACCGAGGCCTCCAGTATAGAAAGAAGACCAGGGATTGTAGGATCGCTCACGCAGCGGGCCTACCCGGTATCCTGGCAGATAGAAATAATCATCATCGATATACAAATCCCATTGGGTGTCCACATCACTGACAGGAGCATCAAAGAAATACTCGGCCAAAACCTCAGCATCGAGCGCCTCTCCTGCCAGAATCTCCTGCTGACCAAAAGAAACCTGCAGGTCAATTTCGGGCTTGCGATATTCAGCAACCTGGAAAGTCAGGTAACTGAAATTGCCCGGCTCCCCAACGCGGAGTTCATAATACCCGGGCTGGGCGCCATCAGAGAGGTAGTATGCCCCGGAACTGGTACCGTGCTCAGAAAGCGGAAGGGTATAGCTGGATAACTCAGCATTGTTATGGTCCCGCACCGAGAGCAAGATCGATTCTTCCCCGGGAAGCTGGTAGCGCCCAAAGAATGCGCTGCGGGCAATAACCCGGTACTGGACCATATCCCCAGGTTTGTAGATCGGTCGGTCTGTATAAATGTAATATTCAAATTCCGAGGGCGAAAAGTCTGCACGGAATCCAAAATCCCAGGCTGAGATTCCCCAGTCCCAGACGCTGGTCGCCAGCGAGAACTGATCATCGCCAGGCGAGTTCAACACTGCATAACTGCTGCCGTACAAATCCCCTTCAATTGAAATTTTTGAGTAAAACATACCCTGGTGATCCGTTACCCCGCTGGCTAACAAGATGCCAGCTTCCGAGTACAATGCCACCGGAGCATTGGCGGCTGGTTCTCCGCTACGAGTATCCATCGCCCATACCAGTGCATCGCTCGATCCAACCTTGTAAACCAGGTGTATATGGCTGACCACCGCAAAGAAGTTCTGCGGCTGGCTGTATTTCGGCGCCGGATCAGGGGTTAGCTTAACCCAGTACAACCCGGTGGGCAGGTCGCCCGAGGCGCTTAGTCCCACCCCAACCTGCTGGTTGCGATTTGGCAGGATATCTAAGTTCTGAGTCCTGATCGCCGGCTGAGCCGGCTGATAATTTTGTTTGGTTTCGTAATCCGCCTCACCGTCTAAATAGATAAATTCTTGGAGCGGCAAATTGGCGGTCAGCACCTCAACCTGGTCAATATTGACCACCTGTGCGGCAATCCCCGGGTTCTCCGGGTTGACAAACATCACCCCCGCCCCGGAAAAGATCGAAACCCTGAAATCGGGATTCAGCGGTGCCCCGCGGAAATTTAACTGGAAGGTTTGATCGAGCGGGTCTCCCCAAATATCAGAGATTCCCGGCAGCACCGAAACGGTATACTGCTCTTCTGGTTGGAAATTGCCCGAAACATATAGCGAGTTCTTATCAGAAGAAACACGGACATCCACAACCGGATCTACGCTGACATAGGCTTCCAGGTTGCCATCATCTTCAAGGGGCGAATTAAAATTGATCACCACACTGCGGCGGTATTCTTTCAATCCACCGCTGCCCGGTTCGGTGGTTGTCACAAACAATTCCCTCGCGGCGAAGAATGAGAAATTGCCAATATTGGCGGTCAGCACAGAGCCGCCCTTTGAGCTTGCATTTGAGGGGATATACACCGAATACCGTTGATCTCGAGTATAAAGTTCATCTGGGATAAAAAGCATCCTGGTCTCGGAATCATTCCATTCGAAGCTTCCCGAAACTGCGCTGCCATCCCCTCGTCTCAGAACAAATCCTTTCTCCAGACTTTCGGTATCCATCGGCTGGTTAAAAACCAGCTTGATCTCCTCGTCGAGGCGTACTTGCATTTCACCTGGCGCTGGTGAGAAGGAAATCAGCGCTGGTTGAGCAGTCGTGAAAGCCCATGAAGTCGAATCCTTTAGCGGCGTGCCATCAACGCTCTTTAAAGTCGGGTCAAGCTGAACTGAATAAGCCTGACCGCCAAATAACCCGGGCTGTGGATAAAAGATGTAGGTGCTGGTGTTGATCCATTCGCCCTTCCCTTCAGCCTCCGGAACCAATGTGAATGCTGGAAACAAAGACTCCGGGCTTGCGCCCAAGGGCACCACCGGGTAATTAAATGCGGCCACTATTGCGGCTGTCGGATCGACATCCTCGATATCTGCAACGGGCAATCCCTGCACCAGCAGCAGGAAATCAGCAACGTGATAGGCCAGGCTGGTCGCTTGCTGCAGCGGCTGATCATCTGCTGATTTTGCCGCCGAGGTGATCGTTAGAACCAGATCGGTATCTGGTTCCCAGCTTGACGCCGGAGAAAAGCTCACCGTTGAATCGTCCAGCCAGGTGAAATCCCCGCTGACTGCAGGGGAAATTTGGACAGCAGCCTCCACCGATGGTTTATTCATCGGTTGATTAAAATAAAGAGTGATCTCTGCATTAACGCCCAACTCGCTGCCGGGCATCGGGTCTGCTTCAACCAACGCAGCCGGCAGTGGGCCCACCGGTTCGAGCGCGGTAATCCCATCACCAGGATCAGGTTCGGAATTATTTTCTCCTCCAAACTCACACCCGGCCAGCAGCACTGTGCAGATCAACAAAATTGCTAAGATTCCAGGTAAAAAATTCTTTTTCGCCATCTTTACACCATCCTCAATTTCTCTGAATCAAAAACTATTCCTTTCTCATTATACGCTGAGAAAGCAAACCATTAATTAAAACAATAATTCCACCAAACCTTATCCTAAATTACATTTCCACTTTTTGCAAAGGTCTGGTAGGATTAATTAAGCGAGAAATTTCCATGGAGCACAGCAAATGATGTCATCTGAAAATATTATTGAAGTCAATGAGGCTTCCTTCCAGCATGAAGTAATCATTTACTCAAATACCACCCCGGTTGTGGTCGATTTTTGGGCGGAATGGTCCCAACCGTGCCGGGTGCTCTCTCCAATTTTAGAAAAACTGGCGACTGAGGCAAACGGCGCTTTCCGTTTGGCGAAAGTCAATGCCGATGAAAACCCAAACCTGACCATGCAGCTAAATATTCAGAGCCTCCCCTCAGTAAAAGCATTCGCCCGCGGCCAGAAAGTAAACGAGTTTTCTGGCGCACAAACAGAGAGCACCATCAGAGAATTCCTCCGCAGCCTGGCGCCTGATGCAGGCGACCTTGATATTGAGCGCGGCCGCGGTTTGATGCGCATGCAGCAATGGGAAAAGGCAGCCCTGTCCTTCAAGAAATCGCTGAAAACCTCTCCCGACAATACCGCCGCACTTCTAGGATTAGCAAAAACCCACCTCGCCCAGGGTGACCCCAGCGCCGCCCTGCCAATCTTAATGGCATTCCCCGCCGGCAAGGAACTGTCTGCCGCTGAGCAGTTGGGTGACCTGGCTGCTGCCCTGACAAAAACCAGCACCGAAACCGATCATTTTCCCAACGATGATCTCGGCGCTGCTTACCAGCAGGCGTTGAAGTTGATCACTATTGGCAATTTGCCCGCCGCCGCAGACGGCCTGCTCGATATCCTCCGTACGGATAAAAAGTTTTTGAACGGAGAAGTCCACCGCTCCTTGCTTGGTCTGCTGGTTTTAATGGAAAGTCACCCCGAAGAACGAAAATACCGCGCAGAATTGGCCTCGGTGCTGTTCTAATCGACCACCCCAAAACGAACAGTAACGCGCTGCTTGCTGCGAAATATTACTAAATCAAATCTCTGCACCAATCAAAAAAAAGACCCTCCAAAATGGAAGGTCTTTCATTATTTATTTGCAATCTCGATTGGGCTAGATTTTATCCGGCACCGGCACCATCAAAACCGCTTTGTCGCTTTCTGCCACCACGCTTTCTGCCACACTGCCGACAAAAAGCCGGTCCAATCCGCCACGCCCGCGAGAGGTCAGCACGATCAAATCAGCCTTTTCTTCCTCACCAGTGGATACAATCGTTCGCACTGGCAGAGAACCGGTGATCATCGTACGAACTTTCAAGCCATCGTCAGCTAATGAACGTGAGACTGCCTTGAGGAAATTCTCCATGGTTTCAACCATCCGCGAGCGGATTTGATCAACCGCGGTGGAGGCTGCCCGGTAGTTCTGCACCTCTGGCACCTGCGGGACACTCAGCAAGATCACCTCGCTGTTGAAAGCTTCGGAAATTGCCCGGGTAATTGGCAGCGCATTCTCTGAGGCAATCGAGCCATCCAGGGAAACCATTACCCTTTCAAAGTTTGGTTCTGCGGCAGTCAGGTCTTCTTCCTCAGCCTGCACCAGCAGTACCGGCTTGGTGACCTGGCTCATCAGCTTGCTCGAGATTCCCCCGCTAAGCCAATGTTTGTTACCAGATTTGCCGCGGGTTGCGGTAATCACCAGGTCAATATCCCTTTCTTCAACCAAAGCTTTGGTCGAATCAGCAAGGAACCCGGCTCGGACTTCAGTTGATACCTTCAGCCCTTCGGCGTTCAATTCTTCAGCGACGCCCTGCAGGTAAACTGCCCGTTTCTGGCTGGTTTCCTCGAAGGCTTCAAGCAGTGGCTGGGTGTGGTTCTTCACCGATGAAAGCAGCACAAGTTCAGTTCCGGCAGCCTTACATATCGAACGAGCATACGGTATCGCCTGAGCAGCAAATACCGATCCGTCTAACAGGATTACCGCTCGCTTAATTTTTATTTGCTGCTCCCGCCAGCGGCTTCGTTCCTTCGGTTCCGGCTGCCAGGTAATACTTGGTTCCTCTTCGCCATTGCCGTTGGCAGCCAGCTCACCAATGCCCATCTGACCAAATCCAAAACCAGCCAACTGAGCAGCATCCAGCCGTCCGAGGTATTCCATGATCGGGCTGGGGGCTCCCAGGCGATTCCGGAAGTAGCTGAAAAACGCATACAGCAGGGGAATAAAGACAAAATAAGTCCAGGCGCCTTCAGCAAAACGTTCTTCAAAAATAATGACGGTGGAGGCGGTGGTCAGCAGCGAAGCAAGAATTGTCCCCAGGATCAATCCCGCCCGGGCGAAATTGAATTCTTCAAATATCTGGCGGATCAGCCGTTTTGTGACCGCCCAGCCAGTCATGCTCAGCAAAATAAACACACCGGCAGCATAGATCGAAAGATAAGTATCTTCATGGGTTCCAAATAACAGGAAGGAAACCGAGACAATCCCAACCTCAATCCACACGGGCTTGTCCGCAACTTCAAACTCATTGATCTGTCCAAGTGTCGGCGGAATGTAACGACGTTGCTTCAAACCCAAAGCTAAATTCTGCAGCCCCTGGGCGCTGGCAGCCGAAGCCGACATCAGCACCAGGACACCGATCAGCGTCCCGATTACGGGCAGCGGATCGGGCAGCAAAATATCCATCGTCTGGGTGAATACTGAAACTTCTTGATTGGTTGAGTCTGCCAAAGAAAAGATCGCAGGCCCAACAATCAGCATCGTCACCGCTGTGGTTCCCATGATGATCAACAGACTGTTGAAAGCTTTCTTGCTGCGCTCGGCAGGGTTTCCACCGTAGGCGGCAACCAGATTGGCAAACACCTCAATACCGGTCATTACCGCTAAAATTCGCACATAACCTGCTACCGTGAATTTTAGATATTCACTGGAAAAGGCTTCTAATGAGAAAGTGGGGAGTTGAAATCCATACTGCAGGATCGTGGCAAACACCATTGCCCACAGCAAAGCCAGCACCCCGGCGGTTGCCGGCCCAAAGGTGCGGGCAGCAACTTTAGGACCCCGGTTGACCAACCAACCAGTGAGGAGGCTCAATAAGATCGCCACAAAACTTCGGTACTGAATACCAATGATTGTCTCATTCAGCAAGGGGATCCGGTCGGCGATAAACGTCACCATCGCAGACATACTCACCAGGAAGGTGAGCGTGTACTCGACGAAAGTGATCGCCGCGTTGATCTTGACTGCCCAGCTGCCAAACTCTTCTTCACTCAAACCGCTTCCCCCGCTGCCGTCAGTGACCCAGCGCATCACCAGGCGGTACATCGCCGAAACAACCGCAATAGTGACGATCACCATCCAGATCGACGCACCAAAGGTTACCTGGGCAACCCCGGCAACAACAATCAAGCGGATGAACGGTCCAAAGACATACAAAGGCGAAGTTGCGGGATCGCCCCCACCAGCGAGCGCCCCTTCAAAAGAGTTCTTGAGTTTATGAGATACGTGTGCCATCTTATTTTCCTATCAACAATTCCAGACAAAAAAACTCACCTGCCAAAAGTGACAGGCAAGCAACGGGCTGTTAATTTGTCTATTAATTAATCGTCCGGATTATACCAGACTTGCCTACCCACAACATAGCCCGATAGCCCTAACAGGCATATTTTTTCTTACAGGATATCCAATAATCTTATCAGGTTTTCTCGATTACGGTTTGATTAACTTCAATTCACTCCAGGATGTGGGGTTCTGCAGCTCACGCGATGGGCTGAACGAAACCACACTTTGCTGTTTATTCATAAACTGCATATCATTATCTGAAATTGAAAACAAAAAGCCAACGATCTTTCCATTTGTTGGGGTCACCCCAACCACCGACCAGGGCATCGCGATTTCAACCACATATCCACCGTTGATCAAAACACCCGCAATCTCCACGCCGGGCAGCGTTCCAATCTTATCGCTCGGATACCACATAAACGCCTCGGGGATCGCCACATCGTGCAAATTTCCGGCAGAAATCCCGATCTGGTAATCATCGCCGCTCAATTGCGTATCCGAAGCATCTCCAGAAAGGTTGGTATCCATCAAAATTTCAAGGCTGTCACCCATAAACATTTGAGTACCCGTGGCTGTCTGAGAATACCGTGTATCAAAAACCACGACACCGAGGTAAAGATTATCATTGTCCCAGGCGATTTTAAATTGGCCGGAGAGATCCGCGGAGTTAGCGTAATATTCCGGACCATAGACCAGGTCAGACATCGAATACATTTCGCCAGGCCATTCACTCAATGCGCCATCAATCGTCGGGGCAGAATTCAGGTAATGCGCTTCCACTTGATCAACCACAGCCACTGCAGGGGTTTCTGCATACGCCACCGAGGTAGGCGTTGGCGGGGCTGGCTGGGTGACCTCCACTCCAGGCTCATCGGTTGGGGATGCGGGATCTGGAAGATCTGTTGAGGTTGGCTCACCAGGTTCCGGTGCGTTCGCCGTAGCCTGGGCAAACACGGCAGTCAACGTCAGGTTTGGTGTCGGTGAAAGAATCGCAGTAGGTTCTACGATACCAACGCCTCCGTTATTGCTGGAACCCCCATCTAGCAGCGAGCATGCCCCAAATATAAATATTGCCATTGCCCCAAGTAAAATCTTTTTACGCGTGACTGCGTCCATCGTCCTGCCTCCTTCAAATCACCTGAATACCTCCATTATAAACCCACGAAGTAAAAATATGCCACCGGCAAGCCTGCTAATATTCTTCAATTTCGAATAAACCCAGCTGGTTTTCAAGCAAGCTGGCTGCATCCTTGCCAAACCATCTTGCTTGCGGTATGCTTGCATGCAAAGGGAGTGGATGAGTCCCGGTGGGCTCCCCGGTCTTCAAAGCCGCTGGCGGGTCGCGTTGCGGGCCGCGATGGGTTCGACTCCCATGCACTCCCGCCTAAGTCTGAATGCAGAAGATGTGACCACAACCAACCCAATAACTACCCCCTCAATACCATTGAATTATTACAAATCACACAACACCCCGATTAGATTTTATCGACGTAGAGGATAAGTAATGGACAATTTCTCTGAAAACCAAGAGCTGATCACCAGGCTGGTAACCCGGATCATGAAGATAGATTCAGTCACCAGTTTCGAACCTGGCTCTCGAGAAATCGCTGTTTTCCGCGGGCGATTGATCAAAGATTCAATCGCGGCCTACGACCAGATCGCCGAAGCGCTCAAGCCCCATAAGCTCACCCCCCTCTTCCGTGAAGAAAACGACCAGCATGTGGTTGCCCTGCTCGATGGCGTGGCTGAAGTCAAACCCTCCAATCCGATGGTCAATTTGGTGCTGTTCCTCTTCACCCTGCTGAGTGTGATCTGGGTGGGAGCGCTTTACAGCTATGAAGGACCCTTCCCCGAAGATCTCGGACTGCAAATCGAGCTGATCTTCTCCATCATCAAAACCGGCCTGCCCTACGGGCTCTCCATCCTGGCGATCCTGCTGGCCCATGAATTCGGGCACTACCTGGCAGCCCGCTACCACCAGGCCGATGTCACCCTGCCGTATTTCATTCCTTTTCCTTTTAGCTCTTTTGGAACAATGGGGGCATTCATCCAGCTGAAAACTCCCCCGAAGAACAAACGCATCCTCCACGATATTGGGGTCGCCGGCCCGCTCGCCGGATTATTTGTCGCCATTCCAATCCTGCTGATCGGTCTCTCGCTCTCACCGGTCACCGAAATTTCAGTGAGTACTCTACCTGAAGGGAGCATATTGACGGTTGAAGGCAACTCGATCATCTATCTGGTCTCTAAATACATCGTCCACGGCGAGCTGCTCCCTGCCCCACAGGATTACGGTGGTGTTGCTCCGTTGTGGTACTGGATCCGCTACATGTTTACCGGTCACCCATCCCCCATCGGCGGACGGGATGTGATGCTCCACCCAATGGCCTGGGCCGGCTGGGCCGGTTTGCTGGTCACTGCCCTGAACCTGCTTCCGGTTGGTCAGCTTGACGGGGGACACGCCCTGTACGTGCTTGTAGGAAAAAAAGCCCTTGGCGTCTTCCCTTACATCCTCGGCGTTTTAGCGCTGCTTGGTTTGGTCTGGCCGGGGTGGTGGCTGTGGATGTTCTTGATCTACCGTTTCGGGCAGCGCCACGCCGAGCCGCTCGACCAGATCACCGAGTTGGATTCTCGCCGCCAGATGATCGCCATATTTGTGCTGATCCTCTTCGTCTTACTCTTTACCCCAATCCCCTTGACCCAATACGCCGATGCAGGAGTTCTTTTCTGATTTCTGCCTGTTTTTCTCGCGATTCAATCTGATTCCTCGCTAATTTATGGAACTGGCGTTCTATTGAATTCCCGTTTTTCCCTGATATACTAATTGTTGAGGCGATTTTCACAAGTTTCTGTCTATTTATTTAAGTTCACGATACGAAAATTATCCTCAATACCGGGAGTTTACTCAATCGTGACTCCCCCAGAAGACAACAACTATGAGGCGCAAACTCGTTTTTTCCGTAATCCTGATCGTTATCGCACTGCTTTTCTCAGCCTGCGGCTCACTTGGCGATTCTCCACCACCCCCCAGTCCATATGGAAATTATGAAATCGACCCTGTCTTTTGGGCATACTTCAAACAGCACGGCGGCACCGACCAGTTTGGTGAGGTGATTACCACTGTGTTCAGCAACACCGCTGGAGAAAAGCTGCAATTTGTTAAAAGCGGCTTGCTGGTCTACACCCCTGCAGAAGACCGCTTCTACTTCGCCCCCCTTGGCACTACATTAAAACTAGGAGAACCGCCCGAACCCAGGACCCCCGAACCTGGTGATTTGATCCTCAATAACTACCTGGTTCACCCTGCCCTGGTAAACTTCTACCTGGAGATGGGGCGAGAGCTGGTCGGCGCACCGATCACCAACCCACACTACAACTACTCAAAAAACAGGCTGGAGCAGCATTTTGAAAACCTCGGCCTGTATTACCTTTTAGATGACCCTGATAAAACCCCCCACTTACTCTCCTACGGTCTGCTGGCCTGCACTTCTTGCCAGGCTTACGCGCCATACCCCGATTTAGATCCCGGCGGGATGGGTTACCCGGTAACCGATGCCTTGTTCGACCACTATATTCAATCGAACGGCCTCCTTCAAGAAGTACTCGGTGATGTGATTGAAGGTCCCACGCTGCTCTCAGACGGCAGCACTGAACTGGTGTTCGAACATCTCGTGCTGTCAGCATCTGACGGGAAAATTAGCACTCAGGAGGTTCCCCAGGCGCTTGGTTTCAGCACAAACCAATTGTTTGAGCAAATCCAAAGCCCGCTGCTGGTCTTCGTTCCCCTGCAAGACAATTTGGGCCATAACGTCCTGATCCTCTTCCACCGATTTATCCTGAACCACGGCGGCTATGAGATTTTCGGCGCCCCTACCACTGAGCTTTTCTCCCTCGATTATGAGACGATCACCGTTCGCCAGTGTTTTTCTTACCTGTGTTTAGATTACAATCCAGATGCTTTAGAAGCCCAGGTCCGCCCTGCCAAGCTTGGGTTAGATTACCTCAAGCGCAGCAATAACCAATACCCCATCCCAGATCCAATTATTGATCCGACCGCGGACAGCACCTCGCCACGCGCGCCATTTACTCTTTACGCCTGGGAAAGCAACTCTGCGATCAATTCGGAAACCTCCCAAACAATTTCCGCGATGGTTTTCTCGCAGGGCGTCGCCCAGGCGGGGCAAAATCTCGAGCTTTACCTGACGCTCCCCGAAGGCACAGAACTGCTCTACTACCTGCCAACCACGAATAGTGAGGGGCGCTCCGGGATCAGCATCCAACCAATTGAAGGCGAAAACGGCACGTTGATCCTTTACCAGGTCTGCCTGCCCATCGAGGGACAGGAATCAATCTGCGTACAGCACAGCTACATGATCTGGGGAAACCCCTAGTTCTAAATCTCCCCCATCCAATCTTAATGATTAAGGCAGCGGCTCTGTTGAGTTAGCCGAACGCGCCTCATACTGCAAAGTGACCTGGTCGATCGGCCGTCCCAGGCTGAAAACTGCAAAGCTGAAATCCAGCGAATCAGCCAGCAGATCAAGGGGGGCTTCCCAGCGCTTAACCCCCACCAGTTCCCCACTGCGATCATAAGCGATCGCCAGGATCCACACATAATCTGGCAATTTTCCCGATTCAAATGCAAGATTGCCGTTCACCTCTGCCTGCAGACCTCCCTCAGCAACCTCGATGTCCAGCCCGGTAAACTGGCCCTGCAAATAACGCTCCTCGTACTGATTGACCGTCACGGCAGTAAGGATTTGTCCCTGGGCAAGCTGCCAATCGCCCACAGGCGGCTCAAAAAATGTGGAGAGCGGTGCCTGCATCTCTGGCTCAAGCAAGTTAAGCAAGGTCACCGCGTTTTTACTCGCCACCTGATGCCCGGACTGATCATATAAACGGATCACTCCGGAAATATTCTCAACCGCTTCGTCAAGGGTATTCGTCACCAGCCAGTAACAACGCACGCCCCCAGAACGAATCGGGAAGCACTCCACCTCACCCTCCCCAAGGGTGACTCCTGAAGCGGTGCTCTCCTCCTGCTCTTCAAAACTGACCGGGATCACCAATTGAGTTCCCAGAGATAAAATATTGGGATTAACTTCCGGATTGGCAACCTGGAGCTCATCCAGGGTGATCCCAAAACGGACCGCTATCGCAATCAGGGTATCATTTTCCACGACGGTATACATGAACGGTGTTGGGCTGGGCAGCGGCGGGGGCATCGGTGTGGGAACTGAAGGCGTATCAGAGTCAGCGATTACGGAGGTCGCCTTCTGGTATGGGGTAATCTGAGGGGTTAGCCCGGCTTCCGTTCCCGTTGGTTGGGTACCATCGGTCGCACAGCCAGGCAAAAAAATCACCGAAAACAAAATAGCCAGGGCAAAAATTCGTTTGTTGCTCACGGCGAGATTATACCGCGGCTTTAATTACGCCAGATACATATTTCCCGGAGGGATCAATTTTTTTCCCTTTAGGCCGCTTGTACTTGTCTGAAAAGTGATGCTATGCTAAACTGCTTACAGGCAAAAAGGTGACCAATGAGCGACGACAGAATGCTCCAAGAAGCAATCAAAGCAATCGAGTTAGGGCAGCTTTCTAAAGCCCGAGACCTGCTCACTCGCTTGCTGCGCGTTGACCAATCCAATGTGAATTATTGGTTGTATCTCAGCGCGGTGGTTGAAACTCACAAAGAACGCACATTTTGTCTGGAAAATGTCCTAAAATACGACCCGGGGAATAAAACAGCAGTCCAGGGCTTGGTGATGCTCGGAGAAATGAACCCTGATGACTCAGCCTCACCAGTCCGACCGGTCAATCAGAGACAATGGGACCTGCCGAAAATTCTCGGGGAGAAAGAATTAGAAGGTTATTCTGGAAAAAAAGCCAAACTCTCCCCTGTTCAAATTGGCAGCCTGGCAGTTTTTGGATTAATTGCCGCAGTATTACTGTTTCTTGGCATCTTCGGAAACCCATTTTTCACCGGCAGTGGTTTAATGGCTTTTAACAACACCCCACGTCCAGTATTCACCCTTGGCCCAACCCCCACCTACCTGCCGACGAGCACACCAATTGGCGGAGTTGTCAGCAATGTGACCGGTCCGACCCCGCTGGTTTTCCAGCTCGACGAAACCTATACCCCAACCCCGCGCTATGTCGATACCCCCCACCCAGTGATTAACGCTTACGCCAGCGGTATGACCAGTCTGGACGCAGAGAATTACGAGCAAGCCATCGTCTTTCTTGAGCAAGCTGCCGATGCTGCTCCCAATTCGCTCGATATTCTTTACTATATCGGCCAGGCATATCTCTGGAGCGGCGATTACGGGAACGCCCGGCGATATTACGATATGATCATCCAAGAGGATGATGCCTTCGCAGCAGCATATGTTGGGCGAGCTGAAGCCATCCTGGGGATGGATCCCGACCGGGATATGACCGTTGATCTATATAAAGCAGTTTCTCTCGATCCGGAATATGTAGAGGGGCATCTTGCCTGGATCGACTTTCGGCTTGACAACGGCTATCTTGATGATGCTTATGAGGAAATTCAAATTGTCTTTGAGCTGGACCCAGACAACGCACGGGCATACTCCTATCTTGCAGAGTATTACATTTACGAAAACATGGCCGAGGAAGCTCTTGAAGCCGCGGAAGAGGCGTTTGATCGAAACATGCTGGATGTAGATAACTACCTGGTGCTCTCCCATGCCCTAAATATGAACCACCGCGAAGAGGAAGCGATTGCCCTGCTTGAAACCTATCTCAGCCACCGCCCGGATGATTTATTCGCCTGGTATTTACTGGGGAGAGGACACCTCGGTACGGGAAATCCCCTCGCGGCGATCGAAATATTTGAAGATACCTATAAAGAAAGAAAAAACATCTACGAAATGAGCTACTATTGGGGTTTGGCGCTCATCGATATTGAAGAGTATGAAGCCGCAGCCGACCGCTTGTTGGTCCCCATTCAACGCATCCCCCGCTGGTTTGAGCCGTATGCTGCCCAGGCAGAAGCCTATTACCTTCTAGAAGAATATAACTTTGCCAAGGAAGCTCTCGAAGCGGGCTCCGACCGGGCACGCTCTGATGAACAGCTCGCTGCTCTGTATTACTGGCGCGGGTTAATCTACACAAAATTGATCTACTTCGGGATTGCGGAAGACAACTGGGAAAGCTTGCTGAAACTCCCTCAAGAGGTCGTTCCGGCCGAATGGTGGTCTGCGGCTTTACTCCACACCGGCGCAACCCCTGAACCACAAAGCGATCAGGCGCCTACCCGCGTACCGACGGCAACACCCATCCCCTGAGATCCAGATTCCGATCAATACCAATCTAATCCCTCTGAGAATATCTATTTAAGGTAAAATTGACCGCTAGAATTAATTCTTTTGATGGAGAGCAAATGAGCAAGCATACCTCAGCGGAAAAACAGCTGGTAAAAGATTATTACGACCTGCAGGGTTGGAAAAAAGACCGGGGCAGTATATTTACCGACGCCGCCCGATTTGAAGACCTTCGCCCTGTGGTCAATGACTACCGGATTAAATGTCACCTGCGGGTGAACCAGCATTTAATTAAAAACGGGAAATTCATCCTCGATATTGCATCTGGACCGGTGCAGTATCCAGAATATCTGACCTATTCAGAGGGCTATCAGTACCGTATCTGTGGAGACATCAGCTTTACTGCCCTGCAAGAAGCCAAAAAGGTAGTCGGGGAAAAAGGTCTCTTTGTGCAATGCGATGTCACTCGGCTGCCATTTTCAGATGAGGCTCTCGATGGCGTTGTTTCGCTGCATACAATCTACCATGTGCCTGAAAATGAACAAAAAAAGGCGCTAACCGAACTCCACCGGGTGTTGGCTCCAGAAAAACAAGGCGTGGTAGTTTACTCATTCGCCCGGTATTCTATCCTGTTAAAAATCCTGATGCTGCCATTCAATATTTATAAACTGGCTCGCATGGTAGGCGGCAATCTGTTACGTGCCCTTAAGCTAAAACCTGCCTTGCCAGAAGCTGGGGCTACCAAAATACACGGCAAGCTTTACTTCCACCCGCATAGTTTTCGCTGGTTCAAAGAGCAGATCAAACCCTTGATGGACTATCAAGTGTTTCCCTGGCGCAGCGTAACGGTATCATTCACTCGCTCGAGCATTCGAGCGAAACTAGGAGGAAAGTTATTCCTGGATACTTTGTATCGTTTGGAAGAACGTTTTCCGAGTTGGTTCGGGAAACACGGCGCTTACCCGATGATCGTGATCAAGAAATCTGGATAAACAGGCTCATACATAGTATTTAGGTACTATTTACCAATGAAATAAACGAGCTTTGGGGGTTATCTTGCTATAATAAATCAGGTTGTTTAATTGTCATAATCGATCTATAGCAACCCGTAATTTATTCTTTCAACCCATTATCAGTACATCATGGAGACCAGAGAATGGCTCAAGAAGTTTCGAATAAACCGCCCAGAGCCGCTCGAGTAGGTGCTTTTTTTCAGAACTCAGTTTCAGCAATTGGCCTGATCCTTTGGGTCGTGCTGGCTCTGGTCTTGCCATTTCCCACTGCGACCACCTGGGCGGTAATTGCTGCGGTTAGTTTTTTCATTGCCTTCTCTTATACCTTTCCCATTGAAATCTACAGCACCCCTGTCGGGATCACCCATCTAATATTTCTAGGCACCGGGATCCTTTACGGACCAAGCGCAGCGATCTGGTCAGGATTAATCGGCATCGGAATTGGCACCTTCTCCAGGCTGATATTTAATACCTATCCTCACGAATCTGCAGACCCGCCGTTCACGACATTATCTAAGAGCTTATTTGAGCTCAGCCTGATGGTGCTTTCCTTTGTATTCTCCAATGCGATGATCGATTGGATGGAAACACCGATTGCCCTGATGCCGATGATCAACATCATGGGCACCTTCATCCTCATTCATACCGCCTTCATTTGCCTGGACTTATGGATCAAAGCCTTCTCCATCAAACTCTCGATCAGGCAGATCCTTTTAACCCTCTTGATGGTCGAATTTATCCCCCTGCCATTTTTTCTTGTCTCCCTCAGCGCTTCGGTCACCTTAAAAAATGCGACTTTGGTATTCATCGCGGGGCTGCCCGCCCTGCTCTCATTATTTTTTTACGATGCCGAAAACAGCCGAGCAAGGCTGGAGCGCCGCCTGCAGGACCTCTCATTGCTCAACCAGATCAGTGAAGTGATCAACCAGGGCAGTGACCTGAACAGTTTATTGGAAGCGATCCAGGCGGAGATCACTGAACTGCTCGGGGTGAATAATTTTTACATCGCCCTGCTCAACCCCAAAACAGGGTTGATCTGGTACCCGATTGCAATCAAATCCGGCGAGGCGCAGGAGTGGGCGCACCGCGCCCCGGCAAACCGGCTCACCGATCTCGTCATTCAAGACAATAAACCGCTGTTGCTCTCCCATAATATTGAAAAGCAGTTGATCCATATCGGCGCCGACCCAGATGAGGGCGAATTGAACGCCTGGTTGGGCGTACCGCTGAATACACCCGAGGATCTGAACGGCTGCATGGCTGTATTTTCAGACACTGAACGCAGGTTTACAGAGGACGATCTCAGACTGCTCACCACGCTATCTGGTCAGGTCGGGGCAGCTTTGCAGGCTGCATTACTTCAGGAAAAAACCGGCCGCAGGCTCTCACGTCAGGCAGAGCAGCTCAAGATCCTCGAGAAAATCAGCCGCCAACTTTCTGCTACTTTAGGCGCAGAAGATTTATTTAAACTCATCTTGCAGCATGCGTTGGAGTACACCCAATCTCGGGCAGGCAGGATCACGATTTTCAACGCACTTACCAACCGCTATGATATCAAAGCCCAGCAAGGCTACCAGGAATACCTGGAACCCGACACTGAAAAGATGGAAGACAAAATCTCCCAATCCTCCCATCCCCAGATAATTATCCCTGAGGAAAAAATCGGGTCTCAAATGTCCGTACCGATCAATTCCGCAGGTGATGTTATCGGTACAATCTTCATTGAAAGCCCGGTACCCAATGAGTACTCCCAAAACGAGCTAAACTTTGTCAGCCAATTGGCCCAGCAGGCCAGCCAGGCGATCCGAAATTCTGCGCTCTACGAAGAGACCCAGCGCCGCTTGCGAGAGCAGGCAACCCTATCAACAATTATTTCACACCTAACCTCGAATAAAGAACTTGACAATGTGCTCAACCGGGTCGTACAGGCTTTCAGCGCCACGCTGGAGAGCGCCAACTCGGGTTTATACATCTGGAATCAAGATGCTGAACGATACGATTGCCGCTCCGTAATGCGGCGCAATCAAAATTTGGAAATCACCTTGCCGCTGGTGATTACTCAAAAAGATTGGCAAAAAATGCGGCGCAGCCAAACCGCCACCGGCCCGCTGCAGGTGACTGCAGACAGCGGCAGCGCGGCAGAGAATCTGAAATTAAACAATTCTGAACAGGTCCTGATCTTTCCCCTGGGTCAGGGCGGACAGCCGCTCGGGCTGGTAGTAAACCACCTGAACACCGCCGAACCGATCCCGGCTGCCGAGCTGCAGCTCCCGAGAACAATCGCAGCCCATAGTGAGATCGCCATCCAGAATGCCCTGCTTTTCTCCACCGCCTCGGCTGGTAGAGACCGGCTGCAAGCCGTGCTCAACACCGTCGATGACGGGGTTTTGATGGTGGATGAATCCGGGCGGATCACCCTGGCAAACACGCCGATCGAAGCATTAACCAATGGGACAAATTTGAGCGGCCAGCTGATCTCCTCGCTGCCTGAAAAGACCCTGGATGCGGTTGGTTTAACCCGCAGCGAAGCAGACCGCTTCTCCCAGAACCAGGCGCAGGCTGACCCCACCGAAGATATCCCTGCCTCCCACCGCTATAAATTTAAAGACCGCTTCTATGAGCGTTCTACTGCGCAGGTCTGGGGTGAGCAAGAGCGGGCGCTCGGCTGGATCTTTGTGATGCGTGACATCACCGAGGATTTTCAGATCAACCAGACCCGCGAGCTGCTCACCGAGACCCTGGTCCACGACCTGCGTTCTCCGATTGGGGCAATCAAAACCACCCTGGAAATCCTTGAGGAAAGTTTGTTCGACTCGAAGGACCCGGTGGTCTCCCAATCTCTGGATATCGCCAACCGCAGCACCCACCGCGTGCTCACCCTGATCGAATCCCTGCTGGATATCAGCCACCTGGAATCAGGCAGCATTGAATTGCACGCACAGCCAGTCGATATCAATGCTTTGATCACCGAAACCGTCGAAGAAATGATCCCACAGGCCAATGAGGATCAGGTCATTCTGAATTACAAGCTGCTCAAGGATTCTCCCAGGGTGCTTGCTGACCAGCCCTTGATTCGCCGGGTGCTGATCAACCTGATCGATAACTCGCTCAAATTCACCCCTGAGGGCGGGCTGGTTACCGTTTTTGCCGAAAAGAATGGCGAGGACAATCTCCTGATTTGCATCTCAGACACCGGTCCCGGGATCCCGCCGGAATACCGGCAGGAGGTTTTTGCCCGATTTTCCCAGGTGCCTGGCACCAGCGGCAGGCGGCGCGGCTCTGGATTGGGGTTGACCTTCTGCCGGCTGGCGATTGAGGCCCACCACGAAAATATCTGGATCAGAGACAGCGAGAATGAGCGCGGCGTCACCCTGGTCTTCAGCCTGCCTGTTGCCGCTTCCAAAGCAGACGAATAGCCAGCTCCTGCCCCCCTTAACCAATTGTTTTTTTACAGGGGCTTTCTTGACACACCCCCGCCTGTCGTTTATAATCTTGTCCGCCGTAAAGGTAACCTTCCTCGGTAGCTCAATGGCAGAGCAATCGGCTGTTAACTGATGGGTTGGAGGTTCGAGTCCTCCCCGAGGAGCCTAGATCCAGGAGATTGGCGCAAGTTGCGCCAATTTTTTATTTTAACCATCTGCACAGGTTTTCGCCCCTTTCGAGGCGAGAAAACCGCACAGTGAATTATTGACAGGTTTTGTATTTTTAAGTTATGGTAAATAAATTAAGCGTGCAGTTTTTTGTAAAATTACCTTCTCAGGTTTGGAATTGATCAATATTAAAAAAACGAATCCTAAGCAGCTGCTCCTCCTTCTGATAATCTCCTACATCGCATTTGGGCTGATGATCGCACCGGATTATGGAAAAAGTACAGATGAGGGCTACGAATATCTTACCGCTGACCTTGCGTTAGAGATCTATACTTCAACCTTTACTGAGCACGCCACCGAAAAATACCAGGCCCGCAACCAGGATCAGTATTATGGGACAGCGAGCACCGCGGCCGTGCTTGCAGTTCAAAAGCTGGTCTTCCCGAATACAAACCAGGAAACAAACATCGTTGCCCACTATTGCTACTTTTTATTTTACCTCGCTGCGATTGTCGCAATCTTTTATCTAGGTAAACTGTTTTTCAATGAATGGATCAGCTTTTTCATCGCCGCGCTGTTTGCCACCCAGCCGCTTTTGTTTGGGCATGCCTTCATCAACCCGAAAGATATCCCCGTGCTTTCAACATTTCTGCTGGCTGCAGTCCTTGGTTTCCACCTGGTTAATCGTTGGATCCAAACAGGGTCTGAATACAAATCAGATAGGGAGCAGGCATCATTCAAATCGATTAATCATCAGAAAAAACAGCGTTTGTTTTTAGGCATCCTGGTTGGTCTGGTCATTCTTTTTTTGAGCAGCAGCTTAATCACTGACCTGGTCATTCAGCTGGTGGAGTATAGTTATAAAACCCAGGATTCCAGTTTTTTCGGAAAAATATTCGCCGCCCAGACCACTTCGGGGAGCCTTGAGGGCTATCGCATGCTGGCGGGCGCCTACCTGCTTCAGTTCTATCGCTACTTATCGTTTGTCTCCCCGGCAATCCTGGCAGTGATCTTTGTTTTTGCTCAACGCAACCAGCTGTTCAACAATAAAATTAACCTGTATCTATTCCTTGCTGCGGCTGCCTGGGGGTTCGCGGTCTCAACCAGAGTCCTGGCAATCGCAGTGGGGGGCATGGTCGGAATCTATGCACTGATCAAGATGAGAGGCAAAGCAATTATTCCGCTGACCATCTATACACTCACCGCAGCAATTTTCAGCGCTATCACCTGGCCTTACATTTGGGTTTACGGGATTCGCGGGTATTTTGATTCGTTAGCCACTTTTAACAAGTTCCCATGGACCGGGTTAATCTTATTTGAAGGTCAAAGCTACCTGCCTGTGGATCTACCCGCCAATTACCTGCCGAAACTGATGGCGCTGCAGTTCACAGAACCATTTGTTATCATGACTTTGCTTGGGATCCTGATTGGCCTCAATTTGTTATTAAAGAAGCAAGTGGATCGCCCAATTCTCCTGATTATTTCCGCCTGGTTTTTTATCCCCCTGCTGTACACGATCATTGGAAACCCAACGATCTACACAAATTTCAGACACCTGCTCTTTATCACCCCCCCGCTTTTCATTTTTTCTGGTTTTGCGGTTCAACAGCTGGCTATCTGGTTAAAAAACAAAAGCGCTCTCGTGATCATTTGCATTGGATTGATTCTTCCTGGTGCAGTCTCGATAATTAATCTTCACCCGTACCAGTATATTTATTACAATGAATTTATCGGCGGAGTCGAGGGAGCCAGCCCAGATTATGAAATGGATTATTGGTCCACCGCCTTTATCGATGCAATGGAATTTATCAATGAAAACGTTTCACCAGGCAGCCGCGTTCTCGTTTGGAAAGATAACTTATCCGCATCAGTTTATGCCACAAACCAATTCGGATTCAGTGCCCACACTGAAATTCCTGAAGAGGAATATCCGGAATTTGATTATGCGATCGTTCCCACGAACCGGATTGAGCCCGATTCAATTTTCGCCGAATATCCAATCGCATATTCTGTAGATGTTGATCATGTGAGTATCATCGTGGTATTAAAAATTCCTTCAGTGCAAAATTAAGAACAAACCAGTGATAGTTGACCCCACGGTAAGGTAGGGGGCAATCTTTTGCAGCCAGCGGACCCCCACAGGCATTCATTCTAATAATTTGCTTTTTTGAATATTCTGCAATAAGATTGAATTAATCATGAAAATTTTTGGTGAAGTTCCTCAGAAAAAAGAAAAAAATCGAGCCGCTCAGTGGGGGAAACAAGCCTGGAATAAAATTGTCGATCCCTCGGATAAAATCGAAAACCCGACAACTCGTTTCCAGGCTCGTCTTGTTACGATCACCATCTTTGCTTTATTAGTCGCAGTTGTTGTTAGTGTGCTGATGAAAAGCGATCTCCCCCCATTGACATTGGTTTTGTTGGTTGTCGGTTACTTACTCAGCCGCACAAAATATTACACTTTTTCTGCTTTCCTGGTGATCATCAACATTTCGTTTTTTGTAATCGTTGCCCTTTTTGATGGAGAATATCTCACCAAGGAAATCGTCTTCATGACGATTGCATGGTTCACTCCTTCCCTAATTCTTTCAGGCCTGATTTTCTCAATCCGCCAAATGCTGTGGATCACCTTTTTTCACTTTATGGTTCCCTTCCTGTTACCCATCTTCGTGCCTGAGTTAGGTTTCAAAGATGTGCTTGTTGGGGGAGGATTCCTCATGGTTGTGTCTGTAATGATCTTGATGACCATGTTCCTCCGAGATTTGCATGAAAAAGAAAAACAAAAAGAGCTAGCCTCCCTAAATGAAGAATTGGAAGATCGCGTCTTTGAACGCACCGCGCAGTTAGAATCTTTTTCCTACAGCGTATCCCATGACCTACGGGCACCGCTGCGGGCAATCCGCGGCTTCTCAGAAATCCTGCAAGAAGAGTATGGTCAGCCCCTTGATGACGAAGCAAATATGTATTTGGAGAAAATTAAAACTTCCAGCAAGAAAATGGATTACCTGATCGATGACCTCTTGATGCTCTCTCGGCTAGGCCGGGAAGAACTGGATTTCCAAAGTATCAACCTGAAAGATATGGCAGAGGTAATTTTTCAGGAATTGATTAGAACCGAAGAAAACCCAGACGCATTCACCTTTTCCGCAAAAAAATGCCCAATGGTCATGGCGGACCGTCAGATGGTCAATATTTTGCTGACCAACCTGATCTCGAATGCAATAAAATTCAGCCGCGGCCGAAAGCAGGCAGAAATTAGTTTTGGCTGCCAACAGAATCAAGAACCCATCGAGTTTTATTTGAAAGACAATGGGATTGGTTTTGACGCTCAACTTGCCGAAATAGTTGTCCGCCCTTTCCAAAGATTGCATTCGGATGAAGAATTTGAAGGCACCGGGATTGGATTGGCAATCGTTAACAACATCATCAACCGGCATAACGGCAACCTGCGAATTGAGGCGCTGCCAGACAAAGGCACCACCATATTCTTCTCTCTCTAGCCCGCCAACAAAATATATGGATTAGCAGATGATAATCTTCATTATCAATTGGTAATTTTTTTCCTGGAAGAGGATACGCGATATGCAAATACTTGATGCCAAGATCACCTGCCCCGAATGCGGGTACACCCGGCAGGAACAAATGCCGGAAAACTATTGAGTAACTATTTATCAGTGTACCAGTTGTGGTACCGTTCTCAAACCCAAGCCCGGTGACTGCTGTGTGTACTGCTCCTATTCAGACCAGCACTGCCCCGCAAAACAAACCTGACTCGCCTCTTTCCCAGTATTTTCACGTTTAGTTTCCTGAGCCACCTCAAAAATTATTATATTAAATTAATACTTAAATGCTACCAATTCCCTTGTCAGCGGAGCGATTTCTGCTATAATAATAATGTAGACGCCTGGGATGCCCCCCTCATCTCAGGTGTTTACATTTAACCTCAAAGAACCACTTTCCCCAATTCAAGAATTCACTGGAGAGCTCATGCCCACCGAAATTAACTTCAGCAGCCTCGAGAATGAAACTTTCATCAACCTGACCACTTTTAAATCCAGCGGCGATGAAATGTCTACCCCAGTCTGGTTTACTTCCAACGAGCAGACAATATACGTATTCACTGATTTAACCAGCTACAAGGTCAAGCGGATAAAGCATAATCCTGCCGCACTTCTGGCTGCCAGCAAATACGACGGTACCGAGACTGGACCTCGCCTTAAGGTCACTCCCGACTGCTATCGATTGAAGAATCAGCCAACGCAGCTGCTGCCTTTAAAAAGAAATACGCAATTCAATTCTGGTTCTTTAACTTGATGGGGAAAATAAGAGGTGCAGAAAACACTTATATTGAGCTTACCCCCGCAGAGTAAAACGCACTAAAACGCGTCCTTCCTCGGCGGCAGGGTAAACCACACAAAAGCCCGGTCTTCGGGCGAGAGGGCGGATAAATCCACATCAAACATGTAGATCTCATCTGCCCAGCCATCGCTCAAGATCTTATACGCCTGGTTGATATAGCGTTCAATCGTCGTCGTTTCAACATACAATTCCTCGGCCGCCAGCGAAGCCCGCATTCCAAAGAACACCCTTAACCAAAAACTTTTAATGATCTGCGGGGTCAACCGCGGGTTGGGTTTCCACACCGGGAAGACATGCGCTTCTTGCTTACCAAAGGTAAATTCGCTGGGCAATTTCTTAAAGATTGAGGGGGTCACCACCAACCCGTTGACGGCCGCATGGATTACTGCGGGCACAATTGCCATACGCACTTCCTGCTTGAGCAAAAAGCCTTTCACTCCATGCGCCATCGCCATCTTGATCACCTCTGGGTCACCGTACTGCGAGGTGCACACAATTACCGCCTCTGGCGCTTTGCTTGCGATGGTTTCCAGCAGCTCCCCGAGCGGAAGTTTATCAGGCGCATATTCCACATCCACCAAAACCACATCCGGGGGGGATTTTGGTTTGATCTGAGCGATCAATTGTGCGGGCGTCTCTGCCTCAATCGTAATCGTGGAGCGCGGGTCACGCATCCCCAGGGCAGTATTCCATTTTAACGCGTAGAAATCATCATCTAGCAGGGCAATATTGAAAGGGTATCGGATTTTTGTCATAGGATTGTCTCTCGTGTGGTCACACAATTATACCTATGTTTTCCTGCTGTGAAAGCTGGTTTGCTAAAATCGAAGCAGCGCTTGGATCAGAAACCCCATAGAAAATAGGATACTTAAACGAAAACCCACATGTTAAGATTGACTTTAATACAGGTTAACTGCTCCTGGTGCCTGGTCACAGATTAGTTTGTACTCGGATTTCGTGGGCTTGTGTTTGTGGGATCTCCTTTCTAGTACAGGCACCGGAGAGTTTGGAGCGCATCGTGAGGTGCGCTCTTTTATTGATCAAACGAAGTTCGATCAATAGAAACCAAGCAGCCAGCTGCTGATAATCAAATGCCTGAATCGAATTATTTCCAGAGACCAGTATCTCCCGAAAAGTTAGAAATCAAGCCTGTACCCAATCTTTTCGAAAAGTCTGTATAATAATACCGAAGACCTGACCATCAAACAAATTGAGAACGAATAATTTCTCTTTTGAACTGAATTACTACAGTAGATAAGTGAGGTAAATTTTATGCATTCAATCCCAGGCGAGTGCCCGGTCTGCAGCGGAGAAATGCTGGTAACCAGGCTGGCGTGTCGAGAATGTGATACCGTCATCGAAGGGCGCTTCGTTACCGGACCCTTCGCCCAGCTCAATTCCGAACAAATCGTCTTCCTTGAATTGTTCATCAAGAATGAAGGCAAGATCACTCATATGGAGAAAGACCTCGGTCTCTCCTATCCCACTATCCGCAACCGGCTGCATGAAATTATCCGCTCCCTGGGATACGAACCAGGCAAGGAAGAAAACCTCCCCCCCAATGAGGATGACCGCCGGAAGATCCTGGAAGACCTCAATTCTGGCAAGATCACCTCAGAAGAGGCAATGGACATGCTGCGCAGTTGAATCTTTTAATTCAATTAAGTTAAAATCCCCTGAATTATTTTTCTCAGGGGATTTGCTATTTCACAGAGGAAGTCCTGCTTAATCAGCTTTTTTGGCAGGCTTTTTCTTCTCGACAGGATTACTTTCAGCTTTTGGTTTTTCGTTTGATCCGCCCTCTTTTCCTCCATCGGCTTTGCTCTCGCCCGACTCACTCCCATTGGCTCCGCTCTTGTGGGCCGCGCCGGAAGTCAAAGTCGTTTTGGATGATTTTGAATCGGTAACATAAAAGCCCTTGCCTTTAAAAACAACCAGGGCAGGTTTATAAATTTTATACAGGGTTTCTTTCCCACAATTCGGGCATACAGATAACGAATCATCGTTAAAAGATTGATGAGCATCAAATTCGTGACCGCATTCCTCACAATGATAAGTATGAACAGGCATATTGGACCTTCCGCCAAAAAATTATTAATCGTCTTTACACGATTTTGGATTATAGTCCTAATGAAATATCTTGACAAGAGGGGAGCACCCAGTTCATTCCCGTTTTTCTGTCAAACCCGCGGTACAATCGAGGGGACAAATTTCGGGAGAATTCCATGAAACCCTCAAAACAAAAGAGCCTGCTTGTATGTATCGGACTGCTGATCCTCAGCCTGGCATGCAGCCAAACGGGCATCCCCACACAGCCCTCAGCCAGTTCATCAGATTGGTATACCTTGTATTTCAGCGACCCGGGCGGACCGCACTCCGACTCCCAGCGCGGCGGGCCAGATGCCGCCCTGGCTGAAGCAATTGACCAGGCCCAGCTCAGCATCGATTTGGCGATCTATGACCTTAACCTATGGAGCATCCGTGATGCGCTTCTTGATGCCCACCAACGCGGCATCACTGTCCGAATTGTGACCGAGTCCGACAACCTCGACCGCCCCGAGATGCAAGCTCTGCAGTCCGCCGGGATCAGGATCCTCGGGGACCGCCACCAATCCCTGATGCACAACAAGTTCATCGTCATCGACGGCTACGAGGTCTGGACAGGCTCGATGAATCTGACTCTCAACGGCGCCTACCACAATAACAATACTCTGATCCAGATCAACTCCACCCGCCTCGCCGAGAACTATACAGTTGAATTTGAAGAAATGTTCATAGACGACATGTTCAGCTCATTCTCCTCCATCGACACACCCCACCCCGTGCTGACCCTGGAAGGCACCCAGATCGAAAGTTTCTTTGCCCCCGATGACTCACCACAGTCCCGCATCGCTGAACTGATTAACAATGCTCAGCACAGCGTGCATATCCTGGCTTTCGCCTTCACCGCCGACCCGATCTCCCAGGCAGTTAACGCCGCCCACCAGCGCGGCCTGGAAGTCAGCGGTGTGATTGAAACCGGCCAGGCAGACAACAGCGGCAGCGACTTCCAATCTCTGGTGGATGCCGGGGTAGATTTTCAACTCGATGGCAACTATCGCAAGATGCACCATAAAGTAATCATCATCGACGGCCAGATCGTCATCTTTGGCTCCTACAACTTCAGCCGCAGCGCCGAAGAGCGCAACGATGAGAACCTGCTGATCATCCATTCCGCCGTGTTGGCTGCCCAATTTGAAGCAGAGTTCGATTTGGTCTACCAAAACGCGCAGTAACCGATTAAAATATGGTCACGATTAATTATCGAGGAGGTCAATGTGAAAACATCCCAACTAAAAACCATTTCAATCATCATCCTGTTTGTCCTGCTGCTCTCTGCCTGCGGGAAAACTTCAGAACCGGAGCTTACTGCCACCCCAGCACCAACCTCTACCCCGGTCCCCCCCACCGCTACCCCAGTTCCAGAAGATATCCTTGCTGAGGCCTGGCAGGCTTATGAAAACAACGATCTGGATACTGCCCTAGAAATTGCTAAGCAGGTCCGTGATCAAAACCGGGAAATTGGTGCAGAAAGCGGCGATTCATATGCGTTGATCGGCTTGATTGAAGCTGCCGAAAACAAGGATAACAGCGCTCTCCTCAGGTTCGAAAAGGCTTATACACTAGGTTATGAAAACGCTGAAATCCAGGAATCTCTGATCGGCTTTTTCCAAGCTGCTATTGAGGATTTGAACAACGAGAACCATTCCACTTACAGTCCTCTAACGATTAAACCCAATATCGACTATCTCCGCGGTTACCTGGAGCGCCTTGAAGAACTCGACCCTCTGAATCCTACGCTCGAAAGATATTCCGATTGGTTACACCCCCAGGTTTTCAATCCGGAAAACTATACTGAAGAAGAACTGTCTGCCGACGAGATCACCAACCTCCTCGAGGGAGTGTATCGATGGATAACTTTCAGCGAAGGGAATACCTATTTCTCAGAATTGCATGAAAAGTACCCTGACAATCCGATCACCATGGTGATGCTGGCAACCTACGAATTCTACAATGAAAATTACCTGGATGCTTTGGAGCTGTATACCGCCGCTGTGGGGATTGAACCAGGTATCTTGCAAGCCTGGGAATTTATGGGCTATTCCTTCGAGGAAATTGGGGCCATGGAGCATGCGAGAGAAGCTTATATTCATTGTTTGCTCCTCGACAAAAATAATCGCGATGCAGATTATCGCCTGAAAGAGTTGAGTGGTGACCTGCGATGGTGGCCAAAGGATTTCTTTGAAGATTATGGTTTCGGGATGTACTACAACGGCACCGCCACTCTTTCGATTCTCGGTGACACTGCCACCAATCAAGCTGGGGTTGCACAATCAGAAGATGATCTCATCTTTTTCCAACTCACCTGGCAAACTGAAACGGGTGCGGAATTGAACGATGAACACCTCCAAGCGATGATGGTTTCAACGATGGACGCCAATACTCCTCGCTTCAAGAGCGAATTCTTGACCTTTGACTACGGCGAGGTACCGATGATCTACCGGAACTTCACCTACAAAATTATTGGCAGCCAAGATTGGGCTGATGGTGTAATAATCGGCTGGTACAGCGAAGGAATCACTTTTATCCTTGAACTCTGCCTTGTTGAAGATGGCTACGATCACGAATATCTGAACTGGCTGATGGCCACCTACATCGAAACTTTTACCGCTGACCCTTTGCTCGACACCAATTCATAATCCGCTCACGTCCAAAATTAAACAACCAGGCAAATAAATGGCAAATCCTCAAAACCCCTATCCCCACTGCAAGCAGTGGAGGATAGGGGTTTTGCCCTTGTAGGTTCGGATTTTTTTAAATTTTCCTTCCGGGCTTCACCCGGCGGAACCTGCGGTTCCGGTCATTTTGGCAAAAGCAATAAAGCCTGGTTGTTCATAGCCTTAAATACCATAGTTAGACTATCTAAACTGGAAAATACCGATTAAAATATGGTCACCATTCATTATCGAGGAGGTCAATATGAAAACATCCCAACTAAAAACCATTTTAATCATCATCCTGTTTGTCGTGCTGCTCTCTGCCTGCGGGAAAACTTCAGAACCGGAGCTTACTGCCACCCCAGAACCAACCTCTACCCCCGTCCCCCCAACCCCCACGCCATCTCCAGAAGATATCCTTGCTGAGGCCTGGCAGGCCTATGAAGACGAGGACTACGAAACCGCCAGTAGTATTGCTGAAGATGTCAGAGACCAGACCAAAACCGCGGGAGACGAGAGCGGGGAGGCACTTGCACTGATCGGACTGATCCAAATGGCAAGCGGGGCAAGTGGAGCTGCAGAATACAATCTTGAAGAAGCAATGGAACTAGGTTACGAGAACGAAGTCCTCACCGATGCACTGGTAAAATTATATATTGAGCAGATCGATGAACGCATCACCGATCTATACACCCTCTTCAACCCGGATACTATTCTTTCAGAAATCTTCCACGCCCAGGAAGCCCTCGCGAAGCTTGAAGCAATAGCTCCAGATGATCCCAAGACCAAAGAGTTCAGTGCGATGCTTAACCCCGAGAAATTCAATCCCGCTGATTACGTCGAAGCAGACCTCACCCTCGGAGAGATTGAGAATCTGCTGACCCGCTTAGACAGTGGAGATCCGCTAAATTTTACTTCTTCATATTTCTCTGATCTTAAGGAGGCACACCCCCAGAATCCGCTCACCTTATATTTCTATGCTGTTCAAATGTTAGTCGAAGATGAGTATGAAGACGCAATTGACTCACTGATATCTTCTACCGAAATTGAACCAGGTAATCACAGCACGTGGGATTACCTGGGGTTTACCTACTATAATGTGGGAATGGTCATGCATGCCCGTGACGCATACATTAACTGCCTGATCTTAAATCCCGATAATGAAAGCGCATATGAAAATTTGGCAAGTATTGGTGATTGGCGAGAATCCTGGACCGATAGGGGTTTTGAAGGCTTAGATTTTTCAATACAGCATATTCAGTATGAAACCTTTTCAAAAATTGGGGATACATCGAAAAGCGCTGGGATGATCCAGTCTGAAAACAACAATCTTGAGGTGTTCACCCAGATCACCTGGATGCCTGATGGTGGAGACCCATCGTTTGAGCATCTCCAGGAGCAAATGGTAGCAGCCATTGATGCAGCCTCCCCGGGTTTCAAAACCAAGTTTAAATCATACCCCTATGGGCCGGTTCCCATGGTCTACCGCAATTACGCCTACCGGCTCCCCGACAGTTCCACCTACGCTGATGCGGTGATTGTCGGAGCCCAGTGCAGCGGAACCAATATTATTTTCGATTATCGGTCTACTGTTGATGGAAAGGACCACGAATGGCTTCACTATATACTGACAATCTACCTGGAAACATTCAGCTGTAGCGATTGAGCTCAAAATGTACTTGAGAATAAAATTAACGAGACAGTAAATTCTTTCATACCAGGCCAAATTCATCGGCCTGGTATTTTTGTCGCTGGTAAGTAGCTGCTCGAAATTAATTCTGGTAAACTAATACCGAACAGAAATCGCATTACTTTTAGGAGATGATTATGATAAACACAGATGGAAAATTCTTCCTCGGCAATGTCCTCGACACCGAAACCCCGATCCTCTATGATCCCGACGACCTCACCACGCACGCCGTCGTATTGGGAATGACCGGGTCCGGAAAAACCGGGTTGTGCATCGGTTTGCTCGAGGAAGCCGCATTAAATAATATTCCCTCACTGATGATCGACCCGAAAGGCGATATCACCAACGCCTTGCTGCACTTCCCAGACCTTCTCCCCAGCGATTTCCAACCCTGGATCAATCCCGACCAGGCCCGCCGTGATGAGATCACAACTGAAGAGGCTGCTGAAAAAACCGCCGCACTGTGGAAGAAAGGCCTGAAGAAGTGGGGGATTGGCAAAGAGCGGATTACCGCTCTGAAAAATTCTGCCCATTTTGCGGTTTTTACCCCTGGATCGGACGCCGGCATCCCGGTCAGCATCCTTGCTACCCTCAAAGCCCCTGAACTGGATTGGGAAGGCAACCAGGAACTGCTCCGCGAGAAGATTTCAGGTACAGTTACCGCCCTGCTTGGGCTGGTTGGTTTTTCCGACATCGACCCTGTCCGCTCCCGTGAGCACATCCTCCTGGCCAACATCTTCGAGCGGGCCTGGAGTGTTGGCAGAGACCTCGACCTCGGCGAGCTAATCCTCCAAACCCAAAACCCGCCTTTTGAAAAGCTCGGGGTGATGGACCTGAAAACCTTCTTCCCCAAAAAAGACCGTTTCGAGCTGGCGATGAGCCTCAACAACATCCTCGCCTCGCCCGCCTTTCAAAGCTGGATTGAAGGCATGCCGCTCGACATTGAATCAATGCTCTGGGGTCCCGACGGAAAACCTCGCCACAGTGTGTTCTACCTCGCCCACCTCGCCGATACCGAGCGCATGTTCTTCACTACCCTGCTCTACAGCGCCATCGAGAGCTGGATGCGGGCACAGCCCGGTTCGACCTCACTGCGCGCCCTGGTCTATTTTGATGAAATCTACGGCTACATGCCGCCCTCCGCTAAACCACCCAGCAAACCTTTGATGCTGCGCATGCTCAAGCAGGCCCGTGCCTTTGGAATCGGGCAGGTACTCGTCACCCAAAACCCGGTCGACGTGGACTATAAAGGACTTTCCAACACCGGCACCTGGTTCATCGGCAAGCTGCAAACCGACAACGACAAGCAGCGTCTGCTCGACGGCTTAGAGGGTGCCGCCAGCGGAAACATGAACCGCAAGCAGTACGACAAATTGATCTCCGGGCTGGGCAAAAGAGAATTCCTGCTCCACAATGTCCACGAGAAAAAACCGGCAGTCTTCGGCACTCGCTGGGTGATGAATTACCTTGCCGGGCCGCTGACCCGCACCCACATCCCGGCCCTCAATAAATTAGCCGGGGCATCGATCCTCGAAAGCGCCCCGAAAGCCAAACCTGAGAAATCATCTACCGCCGCTGCTGCAGCACAGCCCAAAGCCAGCAAATCTGCCGGGACCGAAACTCGACCGGCAGTCCCCACCGGCGTAGCAGAGTATTTCTTGCCTAACAATCTCACCCTTGCAGAAGCCTTCAAAACAGCCAATCAACTCGCCCCCGCAGATGCTGAAAGCCAGGGGTTAATCTACAAACCGGTCCTCCTGGCGCAAGCCGATGTGCGCTATTTGCAGCGGAAATATAACCTCGACCATGAGGAGAAGGTTACAGCCATGGTCCAAGAACCCGACCGGCGCGGCATGGCCCGCTGGGAAGAGCACCTGGTTGAAGCAGTCAACCCCAGAGAACTCGACGGCCTGCCTGCATCAGGCGCCCGCTTTGATGTCCTCGATGCCCCCCTCTCAGACGGAAAATTGGTCAAATCAATGGAGGCTGATTTGGTGGATTGGATCTACCGGCGCAGCTCGGTAACCGTGTTCAGCAATGCAGCGTTGAAACTGTACGCCGGACAACCAACCACCGAAGGCGAATTCCGAAAGATGCTCTCCGAAGCCTCCCGTGATGGTCGTGATGCAGATCTTAAAAAGCTTCAGGCAACCTACAAAAAGAAATTAGCATCCATGGACACCAAGCTCAAACGCGAACAGCGCGAGCTGGCTGAAGATAAAACTGAAGTAGCTCAACGCACCATGGAAGAACTCGGCACCCATTTCGAAAATATCTTCATGAGCAAATCTACCAGCCGGCGGCGGGTATCTTCCTCACTCTCCAAGCGAAGGATGACAGCTCAGGCCAAAGCAGATGTCGAAGAATCCATCGATGCAATCGCCCAGCTTGAACAAGAGATGGCAGCTATCCGATCAGATATGGAACTGGCCATTGATGAAGTCGAGGATAAATGGGAAGAAACTGCCAGCCAGTTCGATGAGATCAACGTCACTCCGTATAAGAAGGACATTCTCGTTGAAATCTTTGGGGTTGCCTGGCTTCCCTACCACCAGGTCGAAGCAAGCGGTAAGCTGATTGAGATTCCTGGTTATTCAGGATAGCAATATTCTTGTAAGAAGAAAGTTTCTAAAAGGGCGGCCAGGTGGCCGCCCTTTTTTTTATCGAAGCACAGGTTTGATTATTAATCTCACGCTTAACAAACCAACGCCAGATTCGGTTAAACTGAGGTTCGGTATCATTGCAGCCTCCCGCCAAACCCACCATTCCCCATAGAAAGTATGATACCCTCCCGGAATTCTCCGTTGTAAAATTGAACTATTGGAGACCTACCACAGGAGAAAGAGAGATGGATAAATTTTATTCCAAGCAGGGGCGCCCTTCACCACTGGCCGAGGTTACCGCCAGGCGGACTCGCCTCCCTCATCCCAGGCTAACCCCTGGCTTGCGGACAGGATATGCCTTGATTTCTTTCATCCTCGGGGCAACCTACCTCAAAGTCATTTTTGGTTCCAGCCTTCCAGGTTTTCTAAGCATCGCTGTTGCAGCAATCATTGGGATCATGTGCTTCGCAGTCTGCTTCCTCAATTTGATCTCCCTCTGGAGAAAAAATAGCTGAACATATACCCAGGCTATTTCAAGAAATAACCGATAGATTCCTCCATTCCCCCACACTCTTCGTGCAAATATTTCCCCATTTCCTGATAATTGAATAGATTCCCATAACTTTGAAATAAATTCACCTTTCAAATAATTGACGGTTGTCTGACAACTCGATATAATTCCAGCTTCATTATTATTCTCAGATTATCACGCAAAGGAGATCCTCATTATGCAACACACTGGCAATCAAAAAAATATGGGCTGGTTAGTGACTTTCGCAGGTACTGCTGCACTTTTAGCTTTAGGTGTACTCTATGCATGGAGCGTATTCAAAGCAAATATCCCGGCTGAATGGGGTTGGGCGGAATCGCAAAAAACGTTACCTTACTCGGTAGCCTGTGTAGTCTTCTCAATCATGACAATGGTCGGCGCCCGGCTGATGGTTCGCTTTGGCCCGCGTACTATTGTAAGCATTGGTGGTTTATTGGCTGGGATAGGCGTAATTATTTCTAGTTTTTCTGATTCTCCAATAATCTTCACCCTGGCGTTTGGCCTGCTTTTGGGCACGGGAATAGCTTTTGTTTATGCAACTGCCAGTCCAACAGCACTCAGATGGTTCCCATCATCCAAAACGGGGCTGATCTCCGGAATCGTGGTTGCTGGTTTTGGAATGGGCAGCGCCTGGGTCGCGCCATTGGCTCGGTATATGATGTCCTCGCTTGGGTTACAAACAACCATGCTTTATCTTGGAATCGGTATGCTGCTGATTGTTGTTGGTTTTGCCCAGTTCCTCAAATTCCCCCCTGCTGATTTCATTCCTGAAGAAGATAAACCTGCAAAAAACGCCGCGGCAACCACCGAAATAGATTTTACTGCCCGAGAAACTGCGCGAACCTGGCAGTTCTACTTTATCTGGATCACTTTTGCTTTTGGAAGCGGTGCGGGCCTGATGGTAATTGGCAGTTTGGCATCAATCGTTAAAGACCAAATCGGTCTGCCTGCTTTTGGCGCAATTGCTGTCTCTGCATTAGCTATAGGAAATGGCGGCGGGCGGATATTATATGGGTTATTATCAGATAAAATTGGCCGGGAAAAAGTACTCCTGATCGCTTTTCTTTTCCAGGCTTCCCTGATTAGCAGCTTATTTTTCTGGGGATCAGATAGCGTGCTGGCAAATCCATCTGTGTTGATGGTTTTTGTGGCTCTGATCGGAGCAAATTATGGCGCCAACCTCGCCGTCTTCCCCCCCTTAACCAAAGATTTTTACGGTCCCAAGAATTTTGCGATAAATTATGGCATCGTTTATACTGCCTGGGGGTTAGGCGGCTTTATGGTATCTCAGCTGGCAAGCATAATCAAAGATGTTTTTGGGAGCTATGATTATGCCTACCTGTTAGCTGCAAGCATGCTGATTATTGCAGCAATGATGATGTCTATGTTAAGATCCCCACAATTAAAAACTGGCTCTTTAGTAGCAAAGCAAGCTGCTGCTGCCGACTAAAAATCTTATTAACTAGAACACAAACGTTCTCCAAACAGGCTGTCCTAATGGAAGTACAGCCTGTTTTTTAATTTATACTTAGATGACCACCTGTGATTTCGGAGGAGCAATGGACATCCACACAATAATTCAATCCCAATACCACGCCTCGCTGGATATGCTCGACCAGACAATCGAGAAATGCCCAGTCGAACTTTGGAACCGCAAAGAAGATAAAAACAAGTTCTGGCACCTTGCTTACCACACGCTCTTTTACACCCAACTTTACCTCTCGCCCTCTTTTAACGAATTTGAACCCTGGGCGAAACACCGCCCGGAATATAATTTCATGGGAACCCTACCCGAGCCCCCGTACGACAAACCCAAGATCGGAGAGCCTTATACACGGGATGAGATCATTGAATATCTCGAATACCTGCGCAGCAAAATCGATGAAATGGTTACCGCGGTTGATTTACATGCCAAATCTGGTTTTGAATGGCTGCCGTTCAGCAAACTCGAGCTGCAGTTCTACAACATCCGCCACCTGATGCAGCACACCGGCGAATTGGGTGAGCGTTTGGGTTTTGCCGCCCAAATTGATATCGATTGGGTCGGGAAGCGGAAAATAGTATAAAGGTACAACCTGCATGCCTAAAAAAAATTACTCACTCAAATCCCCAAATCAGGAAACCATCCCTGTGACCATCCGCCGTGATAAGCGCCTGAAAAAAACCGCTCGTTGGGGAAAAGAACCCGACGGCAGCCTTTTGGTGCGGATTCCCTACCGCATGCGCAATGTTGAGATCCCGGATCTGCTTATAAATATTCAGGGTCAGCTTGCCAGGCAAAAGAAACGCGCCAAGCGACGCACCGATGCCGACCTGCAAACCCGCGCCAAAATGATCAACCGCACATACTTCAACAACCAGATCTCGTGGCAGGCAATCCGCTGGGTGCCCTCAATGAAAACCCGACTGGGCAGCTGCACAACTGGCGGCCCAACCGATGGTCATATCCGCATCAGCGAAGAGATCAAAACATGGCCGCAGTGGGTGATCGATTATGTCATCGCCCACGAACTGACCCACCGCCTGCACCCCGACCACAGCGCCCGGTTTTGGGATACGCTCACCAAAGCCTATCCACAAACTGAGCGAGCCCGAGGTTTTATCAAAGGGGTTGGTTTTGCCCGCGGGATGAAATTTGAAGGAGAAGAAAAATGAGCAGGATGAATTTCCAAACACTAGTGGATTCGTTTGTAAAAGAGTACCAACTTGAAACCAGCGTCGAAATCCGACTGTTAGACCTGCAATCTGAGCTTGGAGAACTGGCCAAAGAAGCACTTAAGGGCAATCAATACGGGAAATCAAAGTTCACCACAACCCCCAACTGGGAGGAGGAGCTCGCCGATGCCTTCTTCTCATTGGTCTGTATCGCCAATTCCACCGGCGTTAATCTCGACACAGCCCTTGAAAAAGCGCTCGGTAAGTACCGCACCCGGATTGAAGAACGCGGGAAAGCAGACTCCGGTCGCTGAGCAAAGGTAAAAGATCACCTCCAGACCACGTCTAAGAATGCATGGAAATCCCAAGCATAGATCTCTCCCCATGGGTCATCCCCGCTGCAGCGGCAGCCTATGGTATCGTGCACTCACTGATGGCTTCACTTGGGTTTAAAGATTTTCTGATCACCATACTAGGCAGGTCTGCAGAACGCTATTACCGCTTGTTTTACAGCATCTTTTCTACGATTACATTGCTGCCGCTGCTCGCGCTCACCGCGATGATCCCAGATTCCCACCTGTACACCATCCCACAGCCCTGGTCTTCAATTACCTTAGGGATCCAAGTAATCGCTGCAGGATTGTTGGTCTACAGCCTGTTCCAAACCGGCGCTTTTCAATTTGTTGGCCTGACCCAGGCATTCGGTCTGGCCAGCGAAGAAACCCTGAATACCCAAGGCTTATACCGCCTGATGCGCCATCCCTTATATGCCTTCAGCTTGCTTTTCCTATGGCTTACCCCATCGATGAGCCGCAATACACTTCTGCTCTATGCAGCATTCACAGCCTATATGATTATCGGAGCATTGTTTGAAGAACGCAGGCTAGAGAAAATTTTTGGGGAGGCATACACCTCCTACCGGTCACGCACTGCTTTTTTCATTCCTTATCTCTTCTAGCCTGAAATAATAATCAGACATTTTTCAAACCAGACGAAGAAATCGTCTGGTTTTTTGTTACCAAACTCATGGGTTTCCTACTTGATTTCCCAGAACATCTGTGCTATATTGATAGAACATTCGTTCTCTGGACAAAAAGGATTACCCTAATGACAGCTTATTCATACCCTGCCACGACTGCCAGGACTGATTACCTTCCCGTCCTCAATTTCGAGATCAACCCCAGCCTTCTAACTCTAGAAGCGGTTTGCCAACAACAGCGCATCCTCCCAGCCTATTCCCTCGTGCTGGGGCTGTGCGAAGACCAACTTCCTCTCGTTCTTGACCTCACTGAGCCCACTACCGGCTCATTGCTGATCGCAGGAGACAGCGGTTTCGCCAATACCACCATGCTGCACAGCATCCTCACCAGCGCGTTTCTGCTCAACACTGAGTCCGAGGTCAACATTCATTTGATTTCACCCCAGGCAGACAGCCTCACTCACTTTCACAACCAGAGAAACTTTAAGATCAGCTACCAACCCGAGCGGAAAGAGTGCGAGATAGTATTGGAAGAGATGACCAGCCTGATTGAATCCCGTCAGCAGCGATCAAAATCAGATCCAATCCACGTGCTGTTTATCGATAGTCTCGATATTCTCTGGAATACCCTCAGCCCTCAAGCCAGGATCTGGCTCAATTGGATCACCACTTACGGACCGCAGCACGGAATGATGGTTATTGGCACCTTAGAGACTGATTATCTCAGCCCCAGGCTCCACCAGCTGGTTGACTGCTTCCCCTCCAGGATCATGGGCAGCATGCGAAAGCAAAGCCAGGCTCGCTATTTGGCAGGGATCAATGTATCAAACATCGCAGAGTTAACCCCAGAGCTCGAATACATTACAGTCTCAGACGGGGCTTCATTCCGTATCCAACTATTGCCCTCTGAAAATGATGGGTAAACCCAAAGGAATTTAATATGGATTTTGGAATGCTTTGGTTTGACAACAATCCCGCCAGCAACCTCTCCCAGAAGGTTGATCGAGCTGCTGAATACTACCGCAGCAAATACGGTTCAGCGCCGACGATCTGTTTGGTCAACCCAAAAATGCTGACCGATCACGAAATAAAGGACTGCTCGCTGGTTGTTAAACCCAATCCAATTGTCCTCTATCACCACCTTTGGATTGGTATAGCTGATGACTCGAACGTACCAGGGAACTAAATTTTTAGATTTCCGAACAATCCCCCTTCACAAGAAAAGCGGCTGGTCGCCTCCCAGCCGCTTTTCAAATAAATTTAAATCCACCAAATTTGCTTAGCTATCTAAATCTACAGGTTTCTCCCGCATCGCAATTTCTCGGTAAAGTTCCAAAGTTTCCCTGGCAGTCTTCGCCCAGGAGAACTTCATTGCCTGTTCTAACGCGTTCTCGCTTAATTGTTTCCAAAAATCCTTGTCTTTTACAATCCGCTCAATCTGTTTGCTGATCCCTGCCACATCATCAGCATCGGCGGGAATGCCACCCTCGCCAGCAATCTCAGGCATCGAACTGTTATTTCCATAGATCACCGGTACACCGCAGCTCATTGCCTCGAGAAGCGGCAGTCCAAAGCCCTCATAATAAGAAACATACAAAAAGGCCAGCGCTCTCGAATAAACCGCAGCAATATCAAGATCATCAATATACCCGGTGAATATTATTCGATCGGTTTCAATGGGTTGATTAAACAACTCTTCGTATTTCCAGCCCTTTTTTCCAGCGACTACCAGATAAATATCCTCAGCGGGGTTCGCTTCCAAAAAGTTTAAGAAAGCTTTAATTGTGTTTTGCAGATTCTTTCTTGGTTCGATCGTGCTCAAGCAGAGAAGATATTCCCCATCTGGCAAGTTATATTTCTTTTTTACAGGTTCAAAGTAAACAGGATTTTTAACCGGGTAAAAAGTTTTATAATCACTTGCTTCATAGATCAGGTGGATTTTTTCATTCTTAATTGCATGTGCTGTTTTCATATCCCGTTTTGTAGATTCAGAGATAGCAATAAAATCAGCGTTTTCCCGTCCAAC
>JBDLJU010000005.1:0-32296 GCA_039714215.1 Chloroflexota bacterium
AATGGGTTCCCTTGCTGCCCGATATTTCAATATTCCCGGCAGCTTCAAGAGCAACTTTACTGTCCCCTTCTCCGATAACAAACTCGTGGGTTTCACCCTTTATGGCTTGCTTGTTGTCTGGGAGATTGAGACGGATTTTTCCGCCTTTGGTCGTCATTGAGATGGTGGCGTTGGTAAATGGCTCGACGCGGTAGTTGATGCTGCCTTTTGTTGAAATGTTGTAAATGCCTTCAGGCTCGGGTTCCAATTCCAAAGTGACCTTGCCGTAAGCATTGGCTTCCATATTTTCAGATGGACCGCTGAGGTTTAGGTTTCCATGTACCGCTTTAAGAACAACATCACCATCAACATCGTGTACGTTGGCGTTTCCAGAAATTCTTTCGCATTGCAAGCTGCCCTCGATGTGTTTGGCGTTAATATTGCCGTGGGCATCGGCTACATTGAAAGAGCCAATACTTTTCACGCTGATTTGGCCATTTACCTGCTTGACATTGATCGGACCATTAATCGATTTGATCACCAGATCATTTGAAATCGAGCCTATCTCAATGGTGCTGTCATTCGGGACCCGGAGCAGGGAGCCTGACTCGCAGGAAATCTTCACCGTGTTTCCATCGGCTTTCATTGCAAGAGTATCTTCAAGCTCCATATCCACCCTGACTTGAGGGCGGTCCCAGCCTTTCAAACGGAGACTTCCGTGGATATTGGCGATCTTAATTTCCGGGGCATCTGATGTATCGATTACCATTCTATCCATGTTACTCAGCCTCACTTTCTTTTAACAGGTGCATTGCCTGATCGTAATCAATTTTGCCTTCTTCAAGGTCTTCCAAAATTTGTTTTCGGAGATCTCCATGAAGATGTGATGGGTCATCTCCTCCGGGTTCAAATCCGAGCGCCCGGATTACTTCATGCAGCCGGTTTCTGATCGTGGGGTAGGAGAGTTCCATTTCTGACTGCATCCGAGTAATTTTTCCTTCATTGCGCACAAACATTTCAATAAAATCAAGTTGTTCCAGGGATAAACCCGCAAATGGGCCGGCATAAAAGCGGCCTTGAATTTTTGTGTCACAATGCCTGCACTCGAGTTCGGTGGCAATTATTTCACCATTACAGATTGGGCACTCATTTAAGATGGGGTGCATTTTGATTCCTACCGATCCAGAAACTTACCGTTGCCGATATAAAATTGCTGCTGGGGTGAGGGCATTCGCAGGCGAAAATTGAACTTACGCAGTTTGCGGCCATGTTTACCGGTGGATACGGTTTTCTCAGGGGAGCGCTTACGGGTTCCCCAGTGAAGTAATTTCCATCGATTTGATAATCTTGTCATCCTGGCCATTTCATATTTCCTTAATAATTTCATTCATTAAATAAAATTATAGTGCAAATATGTTAATAATGTCAAGATATAAATGAATAAATATCAATTAAAAATGAATAATTCTGATAATTCTTAACTTAAATTAATAAAAACATAAATATCTGATCAAAGAATCAGTAAGAATTGATTGTATTTCCTAAAAAACAGGAAGCAAAGGTCTGAACCAAGGGATCCCGGCAAACAGGAAAAGGACCGAAATCAAGAAGAAAATAGCCCCAGATTGATATTTCTTTTGATCAAGGACTTGTTTTTTTGCTAGAATACTGCCGAGGTGCCCAAATACAACAGCCAGGAACATCATTAAAATGTGTTCAATTCCCCAATAGCGTAAGGCAGATTCTCCCATCGCATCTCCGAGATTGGCAAAGAAGGTTTTTACCAACGGACTGAGGATAAAGTATAAAATTATGCCCAAGAGCAGCTGGAGATCCAGCACAATGGTAAAAAACAGTCCAGAGCTGCTGTCGAGTGAATTCCAGCTGGTTTTTTTGATCAGGCCGCGGACCATCCGGTAAAGGGTGAAGGCCGCTAAAATGAGAAGTACCCAGCGCAGAATATTGTGGATTCCTAAAATGACGGTCATGTTGAACTCCTTGAACTAGATGGTTTGAATTTTAACATAACAACCAGAAATGAGCTTTGATTTTGGTTATGAAAACTTCTTGCCTGATCGAGGTAAAATTTAGGTTGTTCAAGTCATCAAATAGTTAGGAAACCAAACTGAAAAAAGGCAGGAGTATGGAACTAAACATTAACACATCAAAGGGTGGAACCACGGAGTTGGGCCATGTGAAGGTGCTGATCATTGGATCGGGACCAGCAGGACTATCGGCCGCGTTGTACACCGCCCGAGCAGAATTGGAACCGGTGGTACTGACCGGGATGACCTTTGGTGGTCAGGCATCGGTTACCCATATCATCGAGAATTATCCAGGCTTCCCGGATGGGCTTCCTGGTCCAGAATTGGGAGAGCTGTTCAAAAAACAGGCAGAGCGTTTCGGGGCAAAAATTGTGTATGACACTGCCACGGAAGTAGATTTTAGTGAGCAGCCATACCGGGTGAAAACCTACGGTGGGGAATACACCGCAGACGTGGTGATCATCACTACCGGGGCGACCCCGCGCCATCTGGATATCCCCGGCGAGACTGAATTTACCGGGAAGGGTGTGTCTTACTGCGGCACATGCGACGGTTTCTTTTTCAAAGAAAAAGACGTGGTTGTGGTCGGTGGTGGGGACAGCGCTTTAGAAGAAGGTTTATTCCTGACACGCTTCGCTAATTCGGTCACTGTTGTGCACCGCCGAGATGAATTAAGAGCCAGCCCGATCCTGCAGTCCCGTGCAAAAGAAAATGAAAAAGTTAAATTTGTGTGGGATTCGGTGGTCAATACGATCGAGGGCGAGGACGCAGTTACGAAGGTTGAACTCGAAAACAAGAAAACCGGAGACAAGACTGAGTTCGCAACTGATGGCGTGTTTATCTTCATTGGTCACACACCAAACACGGAGTTATTTACAGATCAGCTCGAAATGGATGATGGTGGTTATTTGGTGGTTGATAATTATATGGAGACCAGCAAGCCCGGTGTATATGCCGCAGGTGAAGCTGCTGATCCGCATTTCCGCCAGGTGATTACTTCGGCGGGGATGGGCGCTGCTGCCGCAATCCAGGCGACCAGATATCTGGAAGAAATATAAACAAATAGCCGTTCTATGGATAAATTCCCTGGAGCGGTTTTTTTGTATATTTGAGTAAGATGATAAATTTTCCCAAAGATGGTATCATTGATCGGCTTGAAGTGAGCCACTCAAAAACATGATGCCATAATCAAAATCAGGAGCATAAAAATGAAACCAAAAGTCTCAATTATTGGCGCCGGAATGACCGGAGCCACTGCAGCACATTGGATTGCAGATAAGGAAATTGCGGATGTTGTCCTTGTTGATATTCTCGAGGGAATGCCGCAGGGAAAAGCCCTGGACCTGCAAGAATCAATGCCTGTCATCGGCAAAGATGTCAGCATAACTGGTACGAACAGCTACGATGAAACCGCTGGCTCCGACATCATCGTTATCACTGCCGGACTTCCGAGGAAGCCGGGGATGAGCCGGGATGACCTGCTGGCAACCAATGCCAAAATTGTGGGTGAAGCGACTGAAAAAACCATTGCCCTATCCCCAGATGCAATTTATATCATTCTGACCAATCCGCTCGATGCAATGTGCCATGTAACCATGAAAGCCGGTAATTTGCCGCGTGAACGCGTTATTGGGCAGGCCGGGATATTGGATTCCGCCCGAATGCGCGCCTTTGTCGCAATGGAGTTGGACGTCAGTGTTGAAAACATCAACTGCTACGTACTCGGTGGCCATGGCGATACGATGGTTCCTTTGACCCGTCACTCAAACGTTGCTGGGATCCCCTTGGATAAGGCGCTATCCCCAGACCGCCTGGCAGCGATCGTTGAACGCACACGCAAGGGCGGCGGCGAAATTGTTGCGCTGCTCAAAACTGGAAGCGCATTTTATGCTCCAGCCGCAGCAGTTGCCCAGATGGTTGAAGCAATTTTGAAAGACAAACACCTGATCGTGCCAAGCTCGGTTCAGCTTGATGGTGAGTATGGGCTAAATGGTATTTTCTTTGGTGTTCCTGCTCAGCTCGGCAGAAAAGGACTTGAAAAAGTTTATGAGTATGAGCTGAACGAAGAAGAAATGGCTGCGATTAAGAATTCGGCTGCCCACGTAGAAGAAAATATCAAGCTGTTAGCGAAGTAAATAAAATCTTATAAATTATTGGAGCTCAAAATGACCGACGATACCTTAAAAATTATTGATAACCGTACCGGAAAAGAGTACGATATTCCGATTTGGGAAGACACGATAAAAGCAATGGATTTGCGCCAGATTAAAGTCAATGCTGACGACTTTGGGATGATGAGCTACGATCCTGCTTTTAAAAACACTGCGAACACCAAAAGCACCGTCACTCTGGTTGATGGCGCCAATGGGATATTGCGATACCGCGGCTATCCGATTGACCAGCTGGCTGAGAAATCTAACTTCCTGGAAGTCGCTTACCTGGTAACATTTGGTGAGCTGCCGACAAAAGCAGAATTGGCCACCTGGCGAGAAGAAATTGCTGAAAAAGCTGCCTTGCCGGGGAATATGGAAACTTTCATGACCGCCTTTGACAAAGATGCGCACCCGATGGGCGTGTTTGTCTCTGCAATGGCCGCCCTCGGCACGATGAATCCCGAATCCCGCAAGATTGATGACCCAGCGGTGCGCCGCGAGCATGTCAAGAACTTAATTGCCAAGTCCCCCGGAATCGGGGCCTATTTTTACCGGCACTCACAGGGTTCGGACTTTGTTGCCCCAGAAGATGGCCTCAGTTATGCAGGAAACTTCTTGCGGATGATGTTCCATGATGGCGACGGCAGCTACACCCCTGACCCGGCAATCGAACGAGCGCTGAACGTGCTCTTCATCCTGCATTTAGACCACGAGCAAAACTGCGGTACGACCACAATGCGCACGATTGGTTCAAGCCATGCAGACCCGTATTCATCGGTTGCCGGTGCGGCTGCGGCGCTGTATGGCCCTCTGCACGGGGGAGCTAACGAAGCAGTGCTGCGCATGCTGGATCAGATCGGTGATGTGAGCAACATCCCTGCTTTCATTGAGAGTGTCAAGAAAGGCGAACAGAAATTGATGGGGTTCGGCCACCGGGTCTACAAGAATTTTGACCCGCGCGCGACGATCATCAAGGGTGTCGCTGAAGAAGTCTTCGCTGTTACCGGGCGCAACCCGTTGTTGGATATCGCTATAGAACTTGAGAAGATTGCGCTGAACGATGACTACTTCATCTCCCGCAAACTGTACCCGAATGTAGACTTCTACTCCGGGATAATCTATCAGGCGCTCGGTATCCCAACATCGATGTTCACAGTGATGTTCGCGGTGCCTCGTGTGGTTGGCTGGTTGGCCCAGTGGGAAGAAATGATCACTGACAGTGAGCAGAAAATCGCCCGTCCCCGCCAGGTGTACCTCGGTGAGGAGATGCGCGATTTCGTACCGATCGAAAAACGCTAAATAATTCTTTGTTAAATTAAGAGCGGGCTCCACTTTGGAGCCCGCTTTTTTAGATCGAACGAAGTTCGATCTAAAAATATAATTACTGGATTTTGCAATATTATGGCTCTGGGGTGCCTTGTGGTGCTGTCCCAATCCAGGTGAAATAGCTTGGCTGGCTGGCGGGTCCACCTTCCCGGTAGCGCGGGTTGCCATCCTCGTCCACGCCGATCTGCACCACGGGGATTACGCTCCACATAAAGATATGGGGAACATCATCACCGGGTTGAAGTGATTCTGGGAGCAGCAATTTGGTATCTTGCACGGCAACTGTCAGCGGATTGTTCTGGCCGGCAGTTACATCCACCACGGTAACCAGATAAAATTCATTATTTCTCAACTCGCCGACCGCCGCCCACTGCAGTGAAACCGTGTCATTTTCCAGGGTAAAGGCCTCGCCATTGCGGGGGCGGAGAAGTTCGGGGGCAGGGTATTCAGGGGCCGGTGACGGGGTCACGGTTGCCCCGGCAACGGAGCTGCGCAGACAAAGGGGGATGGTCAGCGTTTCTCCGTAGTAGGCCGTGTCAACAGATTTTCCGCTCCATTCCATGATGTATTCAACTGGTACTTCGTAGGAAACCGAGATCAAGCTGAGCGTTTCGCCTTCCTGCACAGTGTGATAGGCTTTTGCGCAGGCTTCAATGGTTGCCTGTTGGCTGCTGGGCGTATTTGTCGCCAACGGGGTGGCGGTGGGAGTCGGTTGGGGGATATTTAGCTGCATGCCCACCGAGATGATGCAGTCTGCAGAAAGGCCGTTTTCGATGATGATGCTGGTTACCGAGACATTGAATGAGTATGCAATCCCGCTGCAGCTTTCGCCAGGTTGTACAACATAAGAATACGGTGTTGGGCTAGGTTGCCCGGTGACCGTTGCGGTAGGCAGCGCCAGAGTGGCGGTACCGGTTGGGGCCTGGGTGACGGTTGCGGTTGGTTCGTCAGTTGGCTGGTAGAGGCCACCTGATGCGTTTAACGCAGTATAGGTAAGTCCGCCACCAATGGCGATCAGCGCAACCAAGAGAATGAGGATCACAGGCACGCTGAGGGTGAATGTGGGCATGCGTGCGCCCTGAATATTGGCGGCTGGCTTTACTGCTCGGCTTTTCTTTGCCTGTGGCTGGGTGAAACTGCTTCCGCATACCAGGCAGCGAGGGGCATCATCATTGACCCTTGTGCCGCAGGTTGGGCATATTTTCATGGAGGAATTTGTATCTGTACTCATAGACAGCTGAGATTATACCAGCCTTCAGCTGATAAATAAAATCGATGGTGATATACTCAATTTGATGGACACCCACAGCATATATTTACACATCCCATTTTGTCAGCAGCGCTGCGGTTATTGTGATTTTAATACCTACGCGGGAATTTCTGATTTGATCGAGCCGTATGTCGATGCCCTGGTGAAAGAAATCGCTGCGTGTGGAAAGAGCGCTCGAGGTGGTGTGGGAATTCCGGTGCACACTGTGTTCCTTGGGGGAGGGACGCCTTCTTTGCTTACTCCAAAACAGGTCACCAGTTTGATTGAAGCAGTTAAGCAGCAGTTTGCTCTTCTGCCAGGAGCAGAAATCAGCATGGAGGCCAATCCAGGCACGGTCAGCCAGTCGAGTTTGGCGGGGTACCGGCAGGCGGGTGTCAATCGTTTGAGCATCGGGGTGCAGTCCGCCAACGCGGATGAGCTGCGGTTGCTCGAACGCCAGCATGGATACGTTGAAGCTCAAGAAGCTGTCAGGCTCTCTCGAGAAGCGGGATTTGAGCAAATCAGCTTCGATTTGATCTATGGGCTCCCGGGTCAGCAAATCTCTGCCTGGGAGCACTCGCTGAATGCGGTGTTAGACCTAGCGCCCAATCACCTGTCATTGTACGCTTTGTCTGTCGAGAGGGGCACCCCGTTAGATGGTCGTGTTACCCAGGGATTGGTCAGTGAACCTGATCCAGATGTGGCCGCTGACATTTATGAGTGGACGATAGAATATTTGGCGGGATTAGGTTGGCAGCAGTATGAGATCTCTAATTGGGCTCAACGAGATGAAAATGGTGAGCTGATGGTCTCCCGCCATAATTTGCAGTACTGGCTCAACCAGCCTTATTTTGGCTTCGGGGCTGGAGCACACGGTTATATCTCAGGCCTGCGCACAGAAAACGAAATGTTTCCTGCCAGCTACATCCGGGCGATTAATGAGGAACCCAGCAGGGATTACCCACAAACGCCGGCAACAATCAACGCAACTGAAATTGACCGCTATATGGAAATGCAGGAAACGATGATGATGGGCTTGCGCCTTGTGCAGCATGGCGTATCGCGGGAGCGATTCTTGACAAGATTTGGAGAAGATTTTACTGATGTGTTTTCAGCGGAAATAAAAGAGCTATTGATGAAGAGTTTACTTGAGTGGACGAGGGGGGATGAGGAACGATTACGCCTCACAAAACATGCCCGAATACTGGGGAACCAGGTTTTTCAATACTTTGTTTAGATCAAGCAGAACGGCTGAGCAGTTTCAGGGCAAGTGCTTTTAGGGCAGTGAATCCAGAATTTTCAGGGCGCTCGTGGTCAAAAAGCGATAAGGAAAGGCGCGTATAGTGCTCAACCTGTCCCTGCGCATAGTCATAAGCACCTTCAGTTTGGAGTATCTCAGCCAGCAATGGAGCATTCTTAGGATTTATATCTTCAGTATTCCACGCTCTGGAGAATTCCCCGTTTTTCCCCAGGCCATAAAGGATTGGTAGAGATTTTTTTCGAGCGATCAAGTCGCTGGCAGCAGATTTTCCAGTGATGGCTTCATCACCCCAGATCCCCAAAATATCATCTTGAATTTGAAATGAAATTCCAAGATTGAATCCAAAATTTCGGTATTTTTCTACTTCAGCCTGGTTTTTACCGGCAATGATTGCCCCGATCTGGGTCGCTGCCGCCAGCATTGCAGCAGTTTTTCCCTGGATCATCTGGAAGTAACGTTCAGTGGTGATCTTATCCTGGGTTTCAAATGAAAGGTCAAGATGCTGGCCCTGGGTGAGTTTCAGGCAGGTTTGGGAAAGCTGGTGGTAGACCTGGGAGATCACCTGCGGGTCCAGCTGGCTTGAGGAGCGTCCCAGGGCAGCAAAAGCGAGGGAGAACATGCTGTCACCGGCATTCAGCGCCAGGGGTATCTGGTGCAGCGTCCAGAGGGTCTTGCGCCCGCGGCGGAGCACGCTTTTATCTTCTATATCATCATGGATCAATGAGAAGTTGTGAATTAATTCCACTGCTGCAGCAGCGGGCAGGGCGGTTTGCCATTCTCCCTGATTGGCAATTGTAGTCAGGAGGAGGAGCAGCGGTCGAATTCTTTTCCCCTGTGCCTGCGGCCCTGAGCCAGCACCGGTCCAGCCCATGTGGTACTTGAGCATCTCTTTGAGGGTTTCATCTTCAAGGATGCCTGCCTGTTCAACGGCAATCTTGAGTTCTTCTTCAATTGCGGGGAGAAGCAGCTTGGTGTATTCAGAAAGGAGCATGAAATATCCCTGTTAAGCGGGGCGAGTGAGCAATTCTGTCTCGCTGAGCTGGGTAATATTTTTAACACCCGCAGCAAACATGCTGATCCGCAGCTGTCTCCTGGTGGTTTCAATCAGATCGCTGACCTGTGCAGAAGATTGGTTGGCAGCCTTAATGAATGGTCCTGCCATGCCGCCAAGCCGGGCTCCTAATGCGACGGTCTTGGCAAGATCGACTCCGCTGCGTAAACCGCCCGAAGCGATGATCGGGGTTTTTGGCACGGCTGCTTTTACCATCTTGATCGAATCTGCGGTAGAAATACCCCAATCGATAAAGCTGGCGGCGATCTCTGCCTGGATTTGGGATTTTGCACGGTGCATCTCGACCTGCGACCAGGAGGTCCCCCCTGCGCCGGCGACATCAATCGCAGAAATACCTGCATTGACCAGGCGCCTAGCGGTTGGTCCGGAGATCCCCCAACCAACCTCTTTTGCGATTACAGGCATTTGAACTGACTTGCAAACCTTCTCAATCTTTTTTAGCAGCCCTGAAAAATCGGTATCGCCGTTGGGTTGAACGGCTTCCTGCAGGGCGTTAAGGTGCAGGATCAGGGCATCAGCTTCGATCATTTCGATAGCCTGGATACAGCTGTTTAGATCGAGTCCGTAATTGAGTTGAACAGCGCCAAGGTTGGCAAACAACAAGATATCGGGGGCGAGCTTGCGAACCTGGAAGGTCTTCGCTGCAGAAGGGTTTTCAAGTGCGGCACGCTGCGAGCCGACTCCCATGGCAATTCCGGCAGCCTGGGCAGCTTTTGCCAGGTTGCGGTTGATCCTCCGGGCTTCGGAGGTGCCCCCGGTCATCGAGGAGATCAGCAGCGGGGCTTGGAGCTTCACATTGAACAGGCTGGTTGAGAGGCTGATTTCATCGAGTGAAAATTCTGGTAATGCTTCGTGGAGAAACGTAAAACGCTCCAGCCCAGTTGTTCGGCTAGAGTCCACATTTTTTTCGAGATTGATGCGGATGTGATCCGTCTTTCTTTGACTTGTACGCGTAACTCTTTTCATTTGCGGGTGTTCCTGTGAAGTGAGTTTATATTACCAGTGTGAAGTATGACTGTCAACTAAGGCTTGACACTCCTGCAAGGCAGGTTAAAATTGGATAGCGTTTTACTAGATAAGGAGGCACAAAATAATGGATGTATTTGCTGAAATCAAAGGAATCATTGTCGATTTACTTGGCGCTGATGAGGGGAAGATTACGCCTGAGGCTAAATTCCGTGAGGACCTGGAAGCTGATTCGTTGGATATCGTTGAGCTGATCATGGCCTTTGAGGATAAATTCGGAAGCGAAATTTCTGATGAAGATGCCCAGAAAATCACCACCGTTGGTGACGCGGTAAAGTATATCGAAGAACAGATTGCAAAAAAGGGCTAATCTTCCTGAAATTCAATTTTTGGATGTTTTCATCCTTTCGAAATGAGCGGCCTTAATTGGTCGCTTTTTTCGTTAATCCACTTTCTGGTTACAAATAACAAAAAACAGCCCTCGAAAGCATTATCGAGGGCTGTGGTTCTTGGTCTAATGGTCTAAAGAGTTACTCTTTGATCATCTGGGCAATTTCTTCGGGGTGGTCAGCAACGCGAACACTGGCTGCTTCGAGGGCTCTTACCTTGTCCTCGGCAGTGCCTTCCCCGCCTTCAACAATTGCGCCGGCGTGTCCCATCCGTTTTCCAGGAGGGGCGGTCTTGCCAGCAATAAAGCCAAAGACCGGTTTGGTCATGTGTTTGCTGATGAAATTCGCGGCGTTTTCTTCGTCAGTGCCACCGATTTCACCAATCATTACAACCTTGTCGGTTTTCGGATCGTCTTCGAATAATCTCAAGACATCGATGAAATTTGTGCCATTGATCGGGTCACCGCCAATCCCTACACAGGTGCTGGCACCCATACCCTCTTGTTTGAGGGCGTAGAGTACTTCGTAGGTTAGCGTGCCAGAGCGGGAGACTACGCCGACGTTGCCGGATATGGCGATGTTGCCAGGGATGATGCCGACTTTGGCTTCGTTGGGAGTCAGCAGGCCGGGGCAATTCGGTCCAACCAGCCGGACATTTTTCTGGTCCAGGTAGGAGCGCACCCGCATCATATCCTGGACGGGCACACCCTCGGTGAGGCAGACGATCAATTCTACGCCAGCATCAGCGGCTTCGAGCATTGCGTCAGGTGCAAATTTTGCAGGCACAAAGATAATGCTGGTATTTGCGCCAGTTGCACCAACTGCGATTTGCACGGTGTCGAAGACTGGCACTTTGCCATCGAGCACCCACTCGCCGCCTTTTCCAGGGCGGGTTCCAGCAACAACCTGGGTGCCGTAATCCAGCATTTGCTGGGAGTGGAATAAACCTTCACGACCGGTAATCCCCTGGACAACCAGGCGGGTATTTTTATCAACTAAGATACTCATAATTATTTGTCTCCCTTCGCGGCAGCAACAGCCTTTTGGGCTGCTTCCGCCAGGGTTTCTGCGGTGATCATGTCTGCGTCTGCGAGCAGAGCGCGTCCTTCTTCAGCGTTGGTTCCTACCAGGCGGATGACCATTGGCACTTTTGGCTTTACTTCTGCGAGGGCAGCAAGAATACCTTTGGCAACCAGGTCGCCGCGGGTGATTCCGCCAAAGATGTTGAATAGTACTGCTTTGACATTGGGGTCTTTAAGGATGATGCGAAGAGCAGCAGATACTTTTGCTTCGTTTGCACCGCCGCCAATATCGAGGAAGTTGGCAGGGGAACCGCCAAAATATTTAATGATGTCCATCGTCGCCATTGCCAGGCCAGCGCCGTTGACCATGCAGCCAATCTCGCCATCGAGTTTAATATAGGTCAGATCGTGCTCTTTTGCTTCTGTTTCCGATTCTGCTTCGACATCCAAGTCTCGGTCAGCTTCTAGTTCTGGGTGGCGGAAAAGGGCATTGTCATCGATCACCATTTTTCCGTCAACTGCGATCAGCTTGCCTTCGCCGGTAACGATCAAAGGATTGATCTCTGCCAGGGTGGAATCGTAATTGGTATAGGCCTGCCATAGCCCATGGGCAACCGTTTTGAAGTCGCCCCACTGCGCGGAGGGAAGTTCGATGCCAGCAGCTAAATTAAGCACCTGGAAATCCTGCAGACCAAGGATCGGGTCAATGTGGATCTTGATAATTTTTTCGGGTGTTTTTGCAGCAACTTCTTCGATGTCAACCCCACCGGCGGCAGAAGCCATAAAGACAGGCTTGCGAGCGGCACGGTCGTTGGTGATTCCCAAATAGATCTCAGTTTGGATGTCGGCTGCCTCATCGATCAGCACTTTGCGGACCGGTAAACCCTTAATCTCAATATTGAGGATCTCTTTAGCGAGCCTCTCGGCTTCTTCGGGGGAGTTGGCGAGCTTGATCCCACCAGCTTTGCCGCGTCCGCCAACGAGTACCTGAGATTTAACGACTACTCGCCCACCAAGCTCTTTGGCAATTTTTTTGGCTTCTTTTGGATTCGAAGCAACTTTCCCAGCAGGGATCGGCACTCCAAATTCTGCAAACAAGTTTTTTGATTGATATTCGTGTAATTTCATTCCTGTAATCTCTTCTTTGTGGTGACGACCACTAGTTGATTTCAAACGCAGAAAATTATACCACGCTGGTAGTTTTTATCCGCGTCGTGACAAAAAATTTAAATTTAGCTAAATATTGGTGCTGAATTATTTCTTTAGAATCTTGATCTCTGATTCTTTCAAGGGGCGTGATTGTCCAGGTTTCAGGCTGCCGAGGTTTATCGGGCCAATTCTGACGCGGATCAACTTAACAACATATAAACCTACAGAATTGGCCGTCTGGCGAATCTGCCGTTTTTTGCCTTCAGACATTACCACACGCAGCCAGGCGCCTTTGCCGTGCAGCCTCTCCAGGCGAACTCTCACGGGGCGGGTGCGGTAGCCATCTTCGAGGACGACACCTCGTTCCCAGGTCGCAAGCTGCTTACGGTCTGGGTGGCGAGAGACCAGGACGCGATATTCCTTTTCGTGACCATAGCGCGGGTGGGTGACTTTGTTGGTCAAATCCCCATCATCGGTCAGCAGCATCAGTCCTTCGCTGTCGATATCCAGCCGGCCGACGGGATACAAACGTGTTTTTGTAGTGATGAGATCCATCACCGTGCGCCGGTCGAGCTCAGATTTTGTGCTGGAGAGAATTCCACGCGGCTTATAAATAGCCAGGTAGGTATAATTTTTTGGGAATGAGATAGCTCTGCCGTCAACCTGGATCGCATCGACAGCAGGATCTGCTTTGCCGCCAAGTTCGGCTCGCTTGCCGTTTACGGTGACCCTGCCGGCGGTAATTAGTTTTTCACAAGCCCTACGCGAGCCAATGCCAGCATGAGCAAGGATTTTTTGTACTCGATCTTGAGCCATAAGGTTACTCTTTCAGCAGGTGGTTGTCTAAAGGTAGGGCAGCCTGTTCAGGCGAAAGGCTCTCTTTGATCTTTTTGTGCCGGGCGGCCAGATCGATGGGGGGCAGGTCCTTAAGTGAGGTTAAGCCGAAATACTGGAGGAACTCAGGGGCGGTGGAATAAAGTATTGGTCTGCCGGGCCCATCACTCCTGCCCGATTCTTCGATCAAGCCTTTACTGAGCAGGTTGCGAATAACACTGTCGCTGTTGACCCCCCGGATTGAATCTATCATCGGGCGGGTAGCTGGCTGCTGGTAGGCAACAATTGCGAGGGCTTCAAGCGACGCTGGGCTGAGCTTCGAGGTGGCTTCCAAATGCAAAAAGTTCTCGACTGCTTCAGACAATTCAGGGGCTGTGGTTAACTGATAACGGCCTTTGTTTTCCTGAAGGCGGAGTCCCCGGGTGGAAAGTTGATCTCCAAGCCGTTTGATTGCGCGGTTGATTACTCCTACGCTCTCACCTAAAGCGTCTGCAATTTGCTTGGGGGCGGTCGCACTTGGAGAGACAAAGAGCAAAGCCTCAATTTTGGCTTCAAGCTCAAGGTTTTGTTTGCTGTTCTTGCTGTTCATATTGGTTTCAGACATGCTATAATCGGCGTGGTTTGGTTAGTTGACCAAAGTCCACTTTACCTTTCTATTAATGCGGTAATGCTCAAATGATTTATTGAGATTAGAGGTCAGGAAATTTTACCTTATGGGATTATACCAGCGTGCACCTAATGCAAAAAGAGCTCTTTTACTAATTGCTATTCTGATATTGGTGGCGATTAGTCTCGGCGGATGCGGAATATTAGAAGTAACCGGCCAGGAAATCTCGGTTTCGGTGACAGCAGATGGGATTTCCCAGGCGATTCTGGTACCAGCCGGGACCACAGCGGAAGGGGCATTTATCCTCGCGGGGGTTAGCTTAACCTCTCTGGATAAATCCACTCCAGCATTGTATTCGGTGCTGCAGGACGGGAACGATGTTGTTCTGGTCCGTGTTGAGGAAGAATATCAGGTGGAGCAGTCTGTGGTTGCTTATGAGACTCAGGTGCTCCGCAATGAATCGATGCAGGAGGGCGAGCAGCGTTTAATCCAGCCAGGGATCAATGGTTTGCAGGAAACAACCTACCGGATTATTTTTGAAGATGGCATCGAAGTAAGCAGAACAATTTCTGGCTCTCTGGTGGTCACCTCGCCAACCCCTGAGATTGTAATGGTTGGCAGCCAGGCGCCATTTTCGGTTGTACCGCTGCCAGGAATATTGGGATATATTTCTGCCGGGAATGCCTGGGTGATGCGGGAGAACACTGGAGTGCGCCAGCCGGTGGTCACGAGTGGAGACCTGGATGGGCGAGTTTTTGAGATCTCTGCAGATGGCCGCTGGCTGCTGTATACTCGCAGCAGCGATGATGAGGAGACGATTAACCAACTGTGGGTCACCCGGATTGATTCGCCTGATGAGGATTCTTTTGATCTAGGCGTCACCAATATCATTCACTTTGCTGATTGGGTGCCCGGGACGCAAACCGGGGTTGTGTATTCTACGGCTGAGATCAGTCCCAGCGCTCCCGGGTGGGAAGCGAACAACGACCTGATTTTCCTGAACTTCAGCATGGAAACAGGCTGGACAACCTCTCCGCGTGATTCGGTAGAAGAGAATTCTGGAGGCTTATATGGTTGGTGGGGGACAGATTTCCTGTATTCGCCCTCGGGTGAAAAGCTGGCTTATTCTCGCCCGGATGGGTTTGGTTTGGTTGATCTCGATTACGGCGCATTACGTTCTGAATATGACCTGCTGCCGGTGCAAACCCGGAGTGATTGGGCCTGGGTATCCTCGGTTGCGTGGTCTCCTGATGAAAACTTTATCTATTTCGTCGATCATGTCCCCCAGGCAGGCTTGGCGGTTGGCGAGGACTCTCCATTGTTTGACCTGGCCGCGTTCCCATTTGTTGGCGGTGCACCAGTTCGCCTGGTTTCAGAAGTTGGAATGTTTGCTTTCCCAACCGCATCGCCAATTCGAGAGCTACCTTCCGGAGAGCTGTCTTATCAGGTGGCTTTCCTCAAAGCGCTCAGCCCAACCCAAAGCCGGACGAGCGGCTACCAGCTGGTGGTAATGGATCGGGATGGCTCCAATCAAAAAACTTTATTCCCCACAGAAGGCGGGCAGGGGATGAACCCAAACCAATATTTTTGGTATCCAAGCTACGCAGTTGACCAATTTTCAGCTTTGATTGCGGTGATCTACCAGGGCAATATCTGGTTGGTGGACGTTGATCAGGGGATTGCCCACCAGCTGACCGGTGATGGATTGATTACCGGGATTGATTGGCGGTAGGGAAATAGATTTAGGAGATTATTTTATGAGAGTATTAATTACTGGGGCTGCTGGGTTCCTGGGTTCCCATCTTTGCGATAAGTTGATTAAAGAAGGTCATCAAGTTGTAGGGATGGACAATTTTGTTACCGGAAAAAGAGAGAACCTTGCACATCTGGCCGGGAATGAGAATTTTGAATTTATTCGCCATGATGTGGCAAACTTTATATTTGTCCCCGGTGAGGTTGATGCGGTAATGCACTTTGCCTCACCCGCCAGCCCTAACCCGAACTCTCCTTTCGGTTATGTGAATTTGCCTATCCAGACAATGAAAGCTGGGGCATTAGGAACTCACAATACGCTTGGCGTTGCCCATGCAAACAAAGCTAAATATATGCTTGCTTCGACAAGTGAAATTTACGGGGACCCGTTGGTCCATCCTCAGACAGAAAGTTATTGGGGCAATGTTGACCCAATCAGCACTCGTTCTGTGTACGATGAAGCCAAACGTTTTGCAGAATCGCTGACAATGGCGTATCATCGCTTCCATCACGTCGATACTCGGATTGTGAGGATATTCAATACCTATGGTCCCCGGATGCATGTTGATGACGGCCGGGTAGTTCCGAATTTTATATCCCAGGCCTTACGGGGCAAGCCGTTAACAATTTATGGTGACGGAAAACAAACCCGTTCATTCTGTTTTGTCGATGACCTCATTTCTGGAATTTATCAATTGCTGCTCAGCGATGAGCATTTCCCGGTAAATATCGGTAATCAGGAAGAAATAACAATTTTAGAATTTGCAGAACGGATCAATGCGCTCACCAAGAATTCTGGCGGGATTGTGTTTGAACCGGGTAGGCGAGGGGAAGGGGATCCGCAGCGCCGCCAGCCGGACATCTCAAAAGCCAAACAGGTCTTGGGATGGGAGCCCAAAGTTTCTTTAGATGACGGGCTGCAGCAAACCATCGAATATTTTGAAAAGGATCTCTCCAGCGGATGAAATTGATCACAGATAAGCGTGAACGTGAGCGCTTTATTAAATTTGCGATCGTAGGATCGATCGGATTTGGTGTAGATTTCCTGACATTCAATTTGTTCCGTTCAGGTGTCGGGTTTTCGGCTGAATTTTCATCCGTACTCTCGTTTTCTGCAGCGGTGATCAGCAATTTTCTACTGAATCGATTCTGGACCTATCCAGATTCACGATCGAAACCGCTTCTCAGCCAGCTGATGCAGTTTTCGGCAGTAAATCTGGTCGGGTTGGTGATCCGCACGGTGATTTTCAGCTTGATCACCAAGCCGTTGATCAGGCTGGTGGAAGGTTTGGGACTAGAACTGCCTATTGGATCTGGTGTGATCGGTGAAAATTTGGCGCTGGCAACCGTGGTGATCATCGTGTTATTCTGGAATTATTTCATAAACCGCTATTGGACCTACAATGATGTGGAATGATCTTGATATACATCTGTAGCTTTCAATCGCATCTGTGAGGGCATCTTCAAAGTATAATTAGATAAATCTAATGCTAAGTGAGATAAGTTAGTATGGCAAAATCAAAACGACCTATTCCAATCTATACGACCAAGGGTGATTATGAAGCATTCTTGATGTATCCGATGATCTATAACCTCAGCGGAGAATGGATTGGTTTCGTTACCACCAGCCGTGAGGTTTACGATGTGCGAGGTGGATATGTTGGTTGGTTGAGCGATGACCCAAGAGTCCTGAGGAAGCGGAGCTATAATTTCGATAAACCAAAATTAACTCCGCCGCTGCTGCCTGAAGGAAGGATTCCGGTGCCAGCCAGGGCCCCCTTGCCCCCAATGATGCCTGAGCTAGGATATGACACCATTGATGTACTTCAGGAAGAACCTGACCTGCTTCCCACACCTGATGCTGGTGAATTACGGGATGACCTGGACTAGGGAAGTTGAAATCAAAGCTTTAATTTAACGATAAGCTTATGGCTGATGAAAATTCCGAAATTCAAGAAATAAATCAAGATGACCAGGGGGTGGATGCAGCTTCACCGAGCGCGTCAGAGGGAATCCCCAGCTCGATTCGTTCAATCCGTGATCTGATCGATCAAGTCACCGGTCGGAACCTGGGAGATTTAACTGCTGAAGGGGATGTAGGGCTGGCGGAACATTGGCCGTATCCCTTCCTGGCGCTGGTCGGACAATCAGACATGAAATTGGGGCTGCTCCTGAATTTGATCAACCCGGCAATTGGGGGCGTGCTCCTGGTTGGGCCACGAGGGACAGGGAAAACTACCGCCGTGCGCAGCTTGATTGATCTAATGCCTTCTGTGAATGTCAGCGGTTGTTACTACGGCTGCCTTGAAGAAGATTTAGAAACCGGCGGACCTGATTCTATTTGTCCAAATTGTGTTGAAAAGCTCGCCAATGGCGAGAAGCTTTCCTCGGTTCGGCCCGCCCGGTTGGTTGAACTCCCCTTAAATGCAAAATTAGATGATGTCTTAGGCACCGTCGATCAGCGGGCGGCAGCCCATTTCAGGCTGCGCGTGCAGCGGGGTATTCTATCCTTTGCGGATAAAAACCTGCTGTACATTGATGAAGTAAATTTATTGGGTGATGAAGTGATTGATGCGATTCTTGATGCCGCCTCACAGGGGAGCTACACAGTACGGCGCGAATCGTTTTCAGCTACCTACCGCTCTCGCTTTACGCTGGTGGGTACGATGAATCCAGAAGAAGGCAACCTGCGGCCTCAAATCATGGATCGCTTTGGGCTGCGCTTGTTGGTCAAAGGTTTGGCTGAGACCAGCGAACGGCTTGAGGCTTATAACCGCTCTCGTGCTTATTTCCAGAACCCACGCCAGGTGGTTGACGTTTACGCAGATGAAACCATGATTGCCCGTGATGAAATTCAAGCCGCCCGGGATCTGCTGCCGGAAGTTAAGCTCCCTAATAAAATTGCCAATATTGGGCTTGAGCTGGTGCATGATATGGGGATTGCCTCGCTCCGGGCTGAAATCTCGTTATTTGAGGCTGCCCGAGCCCTGGCCGCGGCGGACAGCCGCCTGGAGGTCAATCAGGATGATCTTCGCCAGATTGCTCCAATGGCATTGAGGTTGCGGCGGTCTGAATTTATCTCTGGCTACATTGATAACCAGGCTGAAGAAGAGACTGAAATCTCTGAGAAGCTTGGAAAACACATCAAGCAGGTAAAAGGTTAGATGGCAAAAATTCGGGTAATTTCAGGTTCTGCACGCGGCCGGAGACTTAAACTGGTGCCCGGGGACATCACCCGCCCGATCACAGATCGGGTGAAGGAATCGTTATTTAATATTCTTCAGCAGGATATCCCGGGCTGCGTTTTCTTGGATTTATTTTCGGGTACCGGAAGTGTGGGAATTGAGGCGCTCAGTCGTGGCGCGTCATTTGTCCGATTCGTGGATAAAAATCGACCAGCGATCAACACCATCAAAGAAAATTTAAAAATTACCGGATTATCAATCAATACTGATATCTTGCAGATCGATGCCTTCACGCTGCTGCGCAGAAAGCCTGATAAGCAATTTGATTATGTGTTTATTGCGCCCCCGCAGTATCATGATTTATGGAATAAGGCAGTTGAGCTGCTCGACTCTAAGCCGGATTGGTTGGTGGATGATGGCTGGGCGGTTGCCCAAATTGATCCGATTGAATATAAACAGCTAGAATTGGTTAACTTTACTGAATTTGACAAACGGAAGTACGGCAGCACTTTACTGGTTTTCTTCGAAAGGAATATCGCGGATGATGGATGATCGAATTTCAAAGCGAGCGCTTTCTTTGGCGTTTCCAGGAATCCCTGAGCGGGAAGCAAAAAAACTCATCGAAAGGGGGCGGGTTGCGAGCTATCCTAATGGCACGGATTTGTGCATTGAAGGCAATGTTGAAGATGTGTTTTATGTGCTGCTGTCAGGAGAGGTAAAGGTTACAAAAGAGATCAGCCTAAATGACAACCGGCTGCTGAAGTTCCTTAACCCTGGCGATTTCTTTGGCGAGATGGGAATCATCCATGATGCTCCCCGAGCGGCCACGGTCTCAACCACGAAAGATTCATCTGTACTCGAAATTGACAAAGAAGGCTTTCAGGAATCTCTCCAAGAAAGCAGCACGGTATCTCTTGCGATGGTGCGCGAGGTCAGCCGGCGATTGCGTGAAAACGATGAAATGGCGATCGAAGACCTGCGGACCAAGGCAGGAGAGCTGGCGCATGCTTATCAACAGCTCGCTGAATTAGATTTGGCCAGAAGAGAATTTTTAACCACGATTGCCCATGAGCTGCGCACCCCGCTGACCTCTGCCAGTGGATTTTTACAGATGATCAAGATGGGATATATGGAAGGGGATGCGCTGAACGATGCGCTTGAAAAAGTATCTCGCAATGTCGACCAAATTGTATCCCTGACCAATGACATCTTGTTTCTCCAAGAGATGGATTTGATCCTCTCGGAATTTGAAACCATCCACCTTGGAAAGCTGGTGATCAAGATTCTGCGGGAAGAACGCGAGCATGCTGATCAAATGGGAGTTGATATCCGGGTTGGGGTGGCACCGGATTTGCCAGAAGTGCCTGCCGATATTAAAAGTTTACAGCGGGCGCTAAGCGCAATCATTAATAATGCAATCAAGTTCAGTTTGAACGGTGGCACCCTGGAAGTCGTCGTGGACCACAACCCTAATTCGATCTGGGTGACGGTTCGAGACCACGGGATAGGGATTTCTCAAGACGATATGCCCTATATCTACGACCGCTTTTGGCGAACGGAAGAACACGATGGTCATTTATTTGGGGGAGTGGGCCTGGGTCTGTCAATCGCCAAGCAAGTGATCGAACAGCACGGCGGAGAGATACTTCTGCAGAGCGGGGTAGGCCAGGGCACTTCATTTACGGTCCGCCTGGCGCTCTCGCCTTTATTAAATCCAGACAAGGCAAATTTCCTTACTTAATATTAGAAAGTGGAAACAAGTTTATCGATAGAGGGAAACAGAGAAGTTATTCGGGCTTTTCTTCAATATCTTTTTCGGATAATTCCCCGGTGAGTTTAGCGGCATCCATTTCCAAAGCTTTGCTTTCGTCGATGAACATCAAGGGAATATTGCTGATCAGGATCAAGTCACCTGAATAAAGGATCGATTCATTGATCTTCTTGTTGTTGAGGTATGTGCCCCCGGTCGATTCAAGGTCGTGGATATAGTATTTGTCATCTACAAAGCGAATTTCGGAATGTTTTCGGGAAACGAGGATATCCTGGATCACCAAATCATTGTCTAGCTTGCGTCCGATTGTGGTAACGTCCCTGGTAAGAGGAAACACCTGGGAATTTACGATCAGGTATGCTTTCTTTTCTTGGTTGGTATCAGTCGTATTTTTCATATCCCGCCTCATGAAGTTTGTGGTTTGGATTCATTATTTTCCGTTGGGGTTAATTCCAACGGCCGAATATCAGCTAACTGCCCGGTACTTTTATCTGAGTTATCGACCAGGGAGGCGCCCTCATTCATAAACATTACAGGGACTTTTGCGAAAAGGATAATGTCCCCGGCAAATAATTGGAATTGAGTGATTTTTTTGTTATTGAGAAATGTACCGCTGCTGGAGTTTTTATCTACGAGGATGAACTGGTTTTCCTGAAATTGGATTTCAGCATGGAACCTGGATACGGTAGGATGGTTGAGGACGAGATCGTTTTCTAAATTTCTGCCAACCTTAACGACAAGTTTATCCAAAGGGAATACGGTTCCATTAACCACAAGAAATGCACGCTCGGGAATTTCCGAGTCGTTTTTGTTATTTAGGTTGAGATCGGGGCTGCCGTCCATAGCTAACCTTGCCGGTAATCAACATTAGTGATAATTAGAGCGGGGTGCTATAACAAGTTTATCTTAATACAAGGAAATTATCAATGTTCTAGCAGTACTAAATGACTTTTGTCAATTTAAGTCAACCTGATCTGAAGTTTTTGCTCCTCGTCATAGCTGTAATGGGCGAAGAGTGGGATTCCGCCCTGCGGGATTTCCAGCACCTCAGGGAGGAGGACAGGTAGGTCCTCAACCAGGGGGATGTCGGTAAGTTTTTCGATTGACACCCATTTGAGCTGGCCTTCTTCTGAAGGGACCAATTTCCCCGCACCAACCTCGCCGCTAAAGACATACATCCCAATCCCGGGGATTTGACCGGTATCAATGGTGATGATCCCAGTCAGCCAGGGTGATAAAAGAGGCAGACCGGTCTCTTCTAGAAATTCTCTTTTAGCGCCTTCAAGCACACTTTCCCCAGGTTCAATGTGTCCGCCGATGCCGTTGTATAAATTTGGCCAGACGCGCTTATCGGGGGCGCCCTTGATTAACAAAACTGATTCCTCGCGCGTGACAAAGATCAGCACGCGAGGAATCAGTGTGTAGCGATTTGTGAAAATACCTTGTTCTGAGACTGGCATTAATCCGCAAGGTCGGAAGTATCTTCTTGCTCGGATTCACTGGCGATGAATTCATCGTAAGAATTTAAGCTGGGCAGATACTTGCTTCCGGCTGTGATGGAGGTGGTGTACTGTTTTGTGTTGGCAATCGCCAGCGAGTCAAAAAGCTGTTTGAACTGAGCTGCCCATTTCTCGCTGATCACAGATTTTTCCTGGTCAGAGATTGCCCAGATTTCTGCCTTGAACGCGCCAAAAGCACGTTTACGGGTTTTGTAATAGAACTGATCGTCGGTCATGTCAGCTTTGCGCTCGCTGCTGTGATTGGCGTTGAGGTAAGCATAGATTTTTTCGACTAAACTTTTCGGGGCATGGTCATAAAACATATTCTGGAAGTTGGTTGCCAGGTGTACTTCAACAGCTTCTGATTCTACAAATTTTCCGAAGGCATCCTGGGGCAAGGTCGAAGCGCCGTGCTGGACTGCGCCACCCATGCCATAGTCATCTCTGGCGATGCGACTGAGCGACTTTAAGGTATCGAAATCAACGCTGACCTGCGCGATGGTGCCGTCTGGAAGCACAACACCTCCGTGGGAAGTGCCGGTTTGGATGCTGATTTTACTTAAGCCAGGCGTGCCAGGTGTGAGAGCTTCCAGCTTCTGATTGTACTGTTCGGTATATATTCGCAGTTCCTCTTCGTTAGAGTTCTGTCCACCGACTTCTCCAATCTCACCGCCGATCGAAATTGTGATTCCTTCCGGTTCCAGGCTTCGTACGTGTGCAGAGAGTTCAGCTGAGAGGGTGGTGTTGACCTGCTGCTGATCAGCTGTGCTGCTCTTGCTGAGATCAACAAGGGTTGAGGTATCGATATCGATATTGAAAAAGCCGGCATGGATGGCTTCCTTTGAAAGCTGACGGACCGCATTGAGCTCCGATTCTGCGTCTGAGGCATAGCGGCCTGCCGAGATTTGGAAGTGGTCTCCCTGGATGAACACCGGTCCCTGAAAATCTTCTGCTATTGCAGCGGCGAGAATATTGGTGATGAATTCGGAAGGCCGCTGATCGGTGTATCCGATTTCTGAGCGGGCGATTTCAAAAATAAAAGCCCCGGCATTTATTTCATTGGCAATTTTGAAAACTGCTCGGGCCGCTTCAAACGGAAGCACGCGGAGATTGATCGCCGGAACGGTGAATGTGTTCGGGACTTCACCTTTCCCGCGTGCAATATATAAATCATGAATCGAGGCTGGGTAGATCCCTAAATCCAGGGCTGCCCCGCGAACCAAAAAACGTGCCGCTGCAGCTTCTTTACCAGTTTTCAGTGCCGAAATTTCGGTAAGTTTGTGAACATTTTTCTTGAACGTCTTACGGTCAACGACCTTGACGTTGGATTCGGTAGCTTCAAGTGAACCACCAGTAAGTTTTACAAGATTTTCCAAATAATTCATAGCGATTAATGCCTCCTATAGTGCACATGGCGAATATTATTCCAAATTCCTATTTTACCATTTATTAATATACTATTTAATATGAGTTGTTTTGGCATATTTCTAATGTATAATTATTCATAATCCCGCACCAACAAGCTAAGGAGGCACAATAATGGGTGAGCTGTTTGATAAAATATCTTCTGATGAAGATCCGATTACGAAGTTGCTGAGTAAAATCCCGGGTTTTAGCGGATATATTGAACGAAAAGAACGGAGGGATGCAGACAAATTACTCCGTGAGCAAATTGCCAAACAATTTGAGGTTTATCGGGTTAGAGTTGGGGAACTGCAAGAGGGATTTGCCTCTGCAGGTGAACTTACTTATCTGGATGATCTTGAAAAAGCAGCGATGAAACTACAAACCTTTATTGATAAGGTATCAAATGCCGAATATGGCTACAGCGGCTTTTTCGATGCGGTAAAAATAAATGAAGAAGAGTTGGCAAAAATTTACCAATTTGACCTGGCTTTGCTGGATTTGGGCGACGAAATTTCCGCAGGGATTGAAAATGTGACCGCATCGGTAGACACCGATGGATTGCCTGCGGCAATCCGCCACCTGGTTGGCTTGACACGTGACCTGGTTACTACTTTTGAGGGACGCGACGAGATCCTGGTTGCAATTGAGTAGATTTGCCCTTTGTTGAAATCATTGATTTGGAGGATAAGATGGCAAGAATTTTTGATGTAATTGAATATGCAAACGAGATGAAAGAGGAGCTGGTTCACCGGTTCCCGGAAGAAGGATCTGGCGACTTTAGACTTGGTTCCCAGGTAATTGTCCGTGAATCTCAAACCGCAGTGTTTTTCCGAGACGGGCAGGCACTGGATACTTTCACCGCTGGGCGGCACACGATCGCTACAGCCAATATCCCAAAGGTAATTGATTTTATCGGGAAGGCATTTGGCGACCGAACCCCCTTCACTGCGGAAGTCTACTATGTCTCGATGCGAGAGTTCCTTGACCGTAAGTGGGGCACTCCCCAGCCGATTCCGATGCAGACACCGGGAATTGGATTGGGCTGGCTGCTGCTGCAAGGCTTTGGCACTTTTGCTTACGAAATCAGCGACCCGCAGCAGTTTGTCACTCAGGTTGTGGGTACGCAGGGAAGCTTCCGCACCAGCGATATTGAAAATGATCTCAAGTCCCGATTGCTGCGCAGTCTTTCCGACATGCTCGGCGAAATGAAGGGCAAGTACTCTACCGTGCAGGATCTGATCGGATTGCAGGAAGAATTGAGTGCAGGCGTGCGGGCCAAGACCGCAGACGATTTTGAAGCGCGCGGCCTGACCCTGAAGTCATTTGTGATCGCAAATTTAAATCCTTCAAAGACCACGGCGGACGACCTGCGCGATATGGGCTTGTTGGATACAACTACTTATACCCAATTACAGGCGGCAGATGCGATGAGAGAAGCAGCTCAAAACCCAAGCGGCGGGGCAGGATTAACTGCCGGGATTGGTGCCGGGATGGGAATTGGTAATGTGATGAACCAGGCTCTCCAGGGCGCAACCCAAAATCAAGGTCAGGCGGGCGGGGCAGCACCGGGAATCCCGGATGTGATGACCCCCACAGAAGCAGCTCAATTCCTCAAGGTTTCAGAGGAAGATGTTGTTGCGGCGATTGAGGCTGGTGATTTGAATGCCAAAAAATTAGGGAAAGCTTACCGGATCAGTAAATCTGCTCTGGAAGAATTCCTCAATGGCTAAGCGGGAAGTATAGAGAAAATAAAAAGGCTCGGGACTCCCCGAGCCTTTTTTTTATCGAACGGAGTTCGATTTGAAAATAATTAGAAGCGAGCTGCTCATTATTATAGTGACAAAGTTCGATTTGGATCGCTTATCCGAACGATTATTTTAGACCTTTGGTGATTTCGTCCTTCAGTGAGCCAAGCAGGTCAATTTCAGCTGCCTGACGGGCTCTGGAAATCGCGCTGACCAGTGCCTTCGCGCTGGAGCGTCCGTGGCCGACAAATACCAGCCCATCGAGGCCAAGCAGAGGGACAGCCCCAACAGAAGCCGGATCAAGCATTTCCCTGAGAGTCTCAAACGCCGGCTTGGCGAGAAAACCGCCAATTTTGGTACGAGTCGTGGAGAGCAGCGAATCCTTGAGTTCATCGATCAGCAGCTTTGCGACAGCCTCGCTGGCTTTGATAAACACATTCCCGGTAAAGCCATCGGTGACAGCGACATCAACTTCGCCGCCATAGAACTCTTTGCCTTCCACGTTTCCGATAAAATTCAAGTCGAGTTCTTCCAGGTGATGGTAGCTCTCCTTCACCAATTCATTTCCTTTTCCGGCTTCTTCACCGTTGGAAACCAACCCAACGCGGGGATTTTGAATGCTGAGTACTGCTTTGGCATACAGGCTGCCCATGATTGCAAACTGCGCCATGAATTCGGGTTTGCAAATCGCATTTGCCCCGATATCGAGGATCACCGCCTGCCCGCCTTTGACTGGAATCAATGCACAAAGGGCCGGGCGTTTCACGCCGCGAATCCGTCCAAGGCGGGAGAGGCCAATTGCCATAGCCCCTCCAGTATTCCCCGCGGTGACGAAGGCATCTGCTTCACCGTTCTTGAGCAGATCCATTCCGACACCCATGGAGTTCTGGGACCTTCGAAGTGCACTGCCAGATATCTTGGCAGCCATTTCAAAAACCTCTGGCGCATGGATGATTTTTACTGGAGCATTTTGCGGGTTTTGCTGCTTGAGCAGCGGTGCGAGCACTGGCTCTTTTCCGACAAGCAAAATCTCATCGCCAAATTTTTCTGCTGCCTCCACTGCACCCTGGACTTCTGGGCCTGGATAGTTATCGCTTCCCATCGCATCAAGTACAATTCGCATTTTAATCTCCTCTAGGTTCAATTTTTTTGCATCAGGTTTTGAATAATTATTCCCGTTGATTGTTGTAAAAAGAATAAGCGCTTGACATCTTTCGATACCAGATTATAATACGGCTTGCCTGCGCTGGTGCTGGAACTGGTAGACAGGCGTGGTTGAGGGCCACGTGCCGCAAGGCGTGGGGGTTCGATTCCCCCCCAGCGCACTCAGAGAACCGTTGAAAAACGGTTCTCGTTATTTAATAAAGTATAATAAATAAATCAATGTTGACAACATAATTGGAGCTATCAATGACAGCAATTTTTCCAAGCCAGGAATGGTTAGAAAATTTAGAAACCCACTTAAACACCAACGAGAAATATGAAAAAATTGCAAAAAAATGGGAGGGGGACATTGCATTTGATATTAAAGCTGATGGGGCACTGGAAAACGATTTGGTTGTGTACCTCGATCTCTGGCATGGCAAATGCCGTGGGGCAAAGTTCATCAACGCAGACGAAGAGAATGAAGCTGCTTTTATATTGAGCGCTCCATTTTCAAATTTTGTTCGTGTGCTAAAAGGTGAGCTCGACCCGATACAGGCGATGTTGACCCGAAAATTGGCAATCAAAGGCAGCATGGCGTATATGATGCGGAATATCCCTACTGTGCTTGAATTTGTGCGCTGTGCGCAATTTGTAACGGATAAAGTTTTGGGTGAATAAACCATGCAGCCGATCCTCAAGATTGATCTGACCACTGGGAAACATGAAGGTGTGCAAATCCCTGCAGAATTCGAGCGCCTGTATTTAGGGGGAGCCTCATTGGCGGCTCGTTTGCTTTATGAAAAATTAACCCCTGCGCTTGATCCTCTTTCCCCAGAAGCTCCATTGTTGTTTCTAAACGGTCCCCTTAGCGGGACCTCTGGTCCTGCGGTTGGGCGTTTTGTAATTTGCGGTAAATCGCCACAAACGGGGATTTGGGCGGAAAGCAACTGCGGCGGGTTTTGGGGTCCTGAACTTCGGAAAACAGGTTTTGACGGGGTGTGGCTAACTGGTAAGGCTTCCAAGCCGGTCTATCTGTCGATCATCGACGGGAAAGTCGAAATTAGACCAGCCGTTCACCTTTGGGGACAGGATACCTATAAAATCCAAGATTCTATCAAAACTGAACTGGCAATGAAAGGCGTCCGAGTCGCGGGGATTGGGGTTGCAGCTGAAAACCAAATTCCATTTTCAGTGGTGCTGTGCGATCATGGACGGGTTGCAGGTCGCACAGGGATGGGCGCAGTGATGGGCTCCAAGAACCTAAAAGCGATTGCCGTGCGCGGAAGTGGAAAAATTCCGGGGGCAGCAGATGCGAAATTCAAACAATTAAGAACAGCGCTCAATAAAAAGTTAAAAACAGATAATTTGACGAAGATGCTGCGGGAATTAGGCTCTGGTGGAGGGGCAGAATATTTCGATTATTTGGGCTCGATGCCCAAAAATGGTTACACTCTCGGGGTGATGGAAAACAGCGCAAATATTTCCGGGTCAACAATTGCCGAAAATTATCTGGTTGGCGTTGCTGCCTGCCATGCCTGTGTAGTTGCCTGCGGCCGGGTGGTGAAATTGGACGAACAATCTGAGAAACAAAAAGGCCATGAGTATGAAACTATGGCTGGGTTTGGCCCTAACCTTGGAATCAGTGATGCGGCTTTTGTCACCCGGATGGGGGAGTTGTGTGACCGTTATGGGATGGATACAATTACCTTGAGTAATACGATCTCATTGGCATTTACTTTGTATCAAGATGGGACTATCACTGCGGCAGACGCGGATGGCCTGTCTTTGGATTGGGGTAATCGCGAAACTGTCGAAAAATTAGTTCGGATGACTGCCATCGGAGAAGGATTCGGGGGGCTGATTACCAAAGGTGCCCGCGGCTTGGCCCGGCACTTTGGTGTCGAGGAACTTGCTGTCCAGGTCAAAGGCCTGGAAGCTGCCTTTCATGACCCGCGTGGATTGACCGGGATGGCGCTTGTTTATTCGACTGCTTCGCGGGGGGCCTGCCACAACCAGGGCGATTATTATGTGGTTGATATTGGCCAGGCAGATGAGCAGCTCGGGATGGAGTTTTTTCCAAGACAGGGTGGGGTAGAAAAAGCAAATAACGTGGTGATCAATCAAAATTACAGGTCGGTGAGTAATGCTCTGGTGCAGTGTATCTTTGGGAACGTACAGCCTAAAGATTTGCTCCAGTTAATTAACGTTTCCTGCGATCTGGATTGGTCATTAGATGATATGCTTAAGTCTGGAGAACGTGCCTGGAACCTAAAACGGGCGATCAACAACCGCCTAGGAATCACCAGAGAAGATGACCGCCTCCCCCAGCGGTTCCTTGAGCCGCTCCCCGATGGGGGCGCAGCCGGATTTGAGATTGATTTTGAACCGATGCTGAAAGCCTATTATCAAATTCGGGGTTGGGATTGGGAGACTGGTAAACCTACGAAGGAAAAACTGCTCGAACTGGCGTTGGATTTCGCGGCTGATGATCTCTGGCCTGAATAGGGAAGGTATTCAAGATGAGTAAGACCTAATTGGGGTGGAGGATGCTGTGATGGAGAAATATCTTTCTGTAGCTGAAATGATCGCCATTGAGAAAGCGGCTGATGCCAGCGGACATACCTATCAGAAGATGATGGCTCAGGCTGGGGCATCATTGGCTGAATATATAGGGCTTGCGCATAGACAATTAAAAGGTAAAAAAATCCTCGGTTTAGTCGGGCGGGGCAACAATGGCGGGGACGCACTGGTCGCGATGAGTCTGCTTCAGCAGCGGGGTTGGAAAACCACTGCTTATCTTAGCGCTTACCGCATTGATGACCTGCTGGTAGAGGAATATGTTGAAAGCGGGGGAAAGCTGGTTTACTTTTCAGATGACACAAAGCTTAAAAAATTAACAAAGTTGGTCAATGCCACCAATTTGTTGATTGATGGACTGCTTGGCACCGGGATCCAGCTGCCGCTGCGGGAGCCAATCCCGCGGGTGCTTGCTGCGGTCAACCAGGCGATCAATCATCGGGAAGAAAAGCCTTATGTGGTGGCCGTTGACTGCCCTTCGGGAGTCGACAGCGACAAAGGGAAAGCTGCTGAGGAGTGCATCCCAGCTGATCTGACAGTATGCATGGCGGCTGTCAAGCAGGGCTTGCTCAAGCTGCCAGCTTTCGGTTTGATTGGTAAGCTGGTTGTCGGGGATATTGGGCTCACTGCAGAACTGCCAGAGTGGGCCAGAATCAAACGGAAGGTCTTGGACCACGCCATCCTGCTGCAAATGCCACCACGGCCGCTGAGCGCTCATAAAGGCACCTTTGGAACTGGGCTGGTGATTGGCGGCTCTCGTGCTTTTGCCGGAGCAGTTCTTTTAGCCGGGAAGGCTGCCTTCCGGGTGGGGGCGGGCTGGGTAAACCTGGCTGTACCGCACTCCATCCAGAATGGGCTTATCGGGGCATTCCCAGAGGCGACCTGGATGCCGCTGCCTGACGATCAGGGAGTGATTTCCCGGAGCGCGGCTGAAGTGGTTGAGAATGGCTTGACCAAAGAAACTGCGATATTGATTGGCCCAGGCCTTGGGCTGGAAACCACCACCAAAAAGTTCTTCGATAGGCTGCTCGACCCTAAACTTCCACCAATGGTGATTGATGCTGATGGTCTGAAATTGGCTGCCAAATTCGATAAATGGTGGAAGCGGCTGCCAAAAAATTCGATTTTAACGCCGCATCCCGGTGAAATGAGCATTTTATCTGGCCTGCGCGTCTCTGAAATCCAGGCAAACCGGGTGGCAACCGCGGAGAGATTTGCCTCATCCTGGGGACATATTGTGGTGCTGAAGGGCGCTTTTACCGTGGTGGCCGAACCTGGCGGGAAGACCGCGATCCTGCCGCTGGCTACGCCTGCGTTAGCTCGCGCCGGGACAGGAGATGTGCTTGCAGGGATCATCGTGGGTCTGCGGGCACAGGGGATGGGGGCTTTTGAGGCCGCCTGCGCCGGTGTCTGGCTGCATGCCGAAGCCGGATTGCTGGCTGCGGAAGAAGTCGGCAGTACTGCTGGTGTGCTCGCTGGAGATTTGATCGAGATGCTCCCCTGGCTGCTGCCGGCGTAATCGGAAAATAATCCATCTTTGGGGGGAAACTATTGGGGATAAATTTTTCCTTTCCTTTGTTGAGACGTGATCTGGTTTATTAATAAATTTCCTGGGTTTTTGGAAGATTTGTTGTTTAATCAGGAATTCAACAGGAGGAATTAAACTAATTTCTGCTAAGATAGTTATAGTGACAATTTCTTAAACGATAAAAATGGAGGTTGAAATGGTTGAGAAGAAAATAAATTACCGGATACGAGTATCCCTGGTCCTTTTTATTTTAATCAGCATGCTGCTTGCTTGTGACTTCTTTACCAGAGACCCCCAAAGGTCAAACCAGAATCAAGCAAGCCAGAATAATGTTGAGGATCAAGAAGAACAGAACACGGATCAAAACAACCAGGCTCAGGATCAGGACCCGGAAGAGCCTGGCACTGTCCAGGGTCAATCCGGGGAGTGGGTTGTGATTAACCACGGCGGGTTTGGTTTTTGGTACGACCCCATGGTGATTGAGGATATCCTCCCGGAGTCAGTACCGCTCGCACAGGAAGCCCCTTATAAAGAAGCACACCCTCCCTTTGTGCAGTATGCCCTGTTATTGGATAGCGGATCGATTTCGGTGGTTGAAATTGGATGGTATAAAAATACTTCCGAAACCGCAGCCCAGATTTTCCCCGACCTTGAAGAATTGATTGAATCCAAAACCCCCCTGGGCTTAGACTGCATCCCAGAGCTGCCGCTCTTGGATTTTTTCCGGAGCTGCGACCACCAGCAGTTTAATGCCAATACTGCTTTTGTTGATTTCGAAAATGGATCCGGCGTGCGATTTGTTACCGTGTACGCCATTCAGGATACCGCGCCAATTGATAACCAGCACCTGGTGTATGTCTATCAGGGCATCACTGATGATGGTTTGTGCTATGTGAACGCCACGTTCCGGATCACCCACGATGAGCTTGAGGAATCCGCCGAAGTACCCGTCGAGGTGTATTCCGATATGACGGGGATGGCATTAGAAGAATATTTTTCTGGGTATGAGCAGATTTTAAGCACCGGCCCGGAAGGCTATATGCCAAGCCTTGAGCGCTTTGACCAGATCATCCAGTCAATCGAAGTGAGCTACTGCCTGGGAGGATAGATTTTCAATCATGTTAGTTGGATAATATCGAGAAGGATGCTTCTCGATATTATCTGGTATCTTTGGCGCTTGAGGATTGACATTACGCGGGGTCTTGTAATCGATTCGATACGGATTCCAGGAATCACTGCCGGGTCAATCTTCTGGTGACTTGGTACCTGCCAATTTTACTAACTGGTACAGATGTCTTTGGTATCAAAACCTGATTAAGTGTTTCGTATCATCTGGACACCGCACACATCAAATTTGCCTGTTGCCCCCAGATTTCATATAATTAAAAAAAGCTATTCGACTCTGACAACCAGTATTAAAAAGGATCGCAAATTCGCCCTCGAAAGATTTTGGGAGTACTCATTTTTACCATAGCAATCACTGCCTGCTCGTTGGGGTCACCAAATCCCGAACCGCGGTTTACTCCCTCGCGCAGCACAGCTCCCAGCCCTCCAATGCCGGTAGAACCTGCATCGGTAACCACATCCGGTCTTGATAAGTGGTCTCTGTGGAGAAATGGTACCCAGCTGCGCGG
>JBDLJU010000006.1:0-30968 GCA_039714215.1 Chloroflexota bacterium
TTTTCAATGTTGATCAGTCCACAATCACCCTTGTCTCTGAAGACTTTAAGCACCTCGCAGTCGCAGCGCTTGCTGGTACTGAAACCGGATACCCGCTTGGTGCCGCCATCCCCCTTGAAAATACACCCAACGAAGTCGTCATCCGAGAAAATCGTGTCTATATTCCATCAGACAGTATGGGGTTAGAAATAGGGGAGATGAAATCAATCCTCTCCGGTCCAATCGCCATCGGCAACAATGTGCTTGGCACGCTCAACCTGGCGAGCACAATGGTAAACGCCTTCAACGACCGGGATGCAAACTTCCTCAACCAGCTGCTCTCTCTGATGAATGCTTCTGTTGAAAACCGCAGGTTGTTCGAACAGATCGAGAGCGCCCTGTTAACCACTGAGGAACAAGCCCGCAGCCTGGCGGAATTGAATAGATTAAGTGAGCAATTCTCCAGCGCAACCTCAGTTGATGAAGTGATTGCCTTGATCTTAGAAAACCTGAATAAAATCATTAATGCTGATGAGTGGGCCTTCACAACGATTGATGAAAAAGATGGAACCTACGAAATTGTCATGTCTCCAGAACAAGTCGAACGGCTTTCATCCGATAGCGAACAACCAATCACCACAACTCAACCTTTAGCAAATACAATCGTAAGCCGTGCGGCGAAAGAAAGAAGAACGATCATCGAATTCAGCTGTAAGGACTCAGCATATACAGATGTCCGTTTTTGGGCTGAGCAGAGAGGCATCCAAACCGTGATGTCCGCTCCGCTGTTCGCCGGCAGTACCCTTCTCGGCGTACTCAATACAGGGTCTAAAGACCTCTCCGCCTATACTGTGCAGGATGAGAATATTATCCAGAGTATTGCTTCCCTGGCAGGGTCGACAATTGACAACCGCAGGTTGTTCACCCAGATCCAAAAACGCAGCCAGCAGCTTGAAACTTCCGCAGAAGTGTCCCGGGTTGCCTCAACGATCCTTGACCCAACAGAACTGCTCCCAAGGGTTATTGAACTGATCAAGGAGGGTTTCGACCTCTATTACGCCGGGATCTTCTTGATCGATGAAACTGGCGAGATCACCGGTGAACCAAACAAATGGGCTGTGCTTCGAGCTGGCTCCGGAGACGCTGGTGATCAAATGGTTGCTGCCGGTCATAAACTCGAGGTTGGTTCTGAATCGATGATTGGTACCGCGATTTCGAATGCCCAGGCAAGGATTGCTCTCAATGTTGGTGACGAGGCCTCCTTCTTTGCCAACCCATACCTGCCCAATACTCGCTCAGAGATGGCACTTCCGCTGACATCCCGCGGTGCTGTCGTCGGAGCATTGAGCATTCAGAGTGAGATCGCAGATGCCTTCAGCCCAGAGGACATTACTGCTCTGCAAACCATGGCTGACCAGCTTGCCAATGCAATCGAGAATGCCCGCCTGTTTGAACAAACCGAGATCCGTGCCGAAGAACTCACCGTGTTGAACGAAATGGCCCGTGGTTTTACCCAATCAATGGACGTTGATGAATTGGTCAAAAATACCTTTGAATTCACCGGTCGTATGATGGACGCAGCCAACTTCTACATGGTGCTGTACTCTGCCGAGGATGATATCCTCGAAAACAAGCTCTTTGTGCAGGCTGGGCAAATCATCACACCGCCGCAAAGCCGGGTAAAACTTGGACCTGGCCTGACGGAATGGATCATCCAGAATAAATTACCGGTGCTGATGCCTACCGATGCTGAATCACACATTGAAGCACTTGGTGTAGAAATCACCGGGGAAGTGCCAAAATCATGGCTTGGTGTCCCGATGTTGCTCGGTAATGAGGTAACCGGTGTGATTGCTGTACAAAATTTCCAGAACGAAAATGTGTACAACAACCACTCGCTTGACCTGTTGATTGCAGTTTCCAGCCAGGCAGCCGTCGCCATTGACAACGCTCAGCGATTTGGAGAAACACAGACTCGTGCCCGACATGAGGAAATTCTCCGCCGGGTGACCACTCAGGTTCATGCCACCACAGACCCAGATGCGATCCTTCGGACCGCAGTCCGGGAAGTCAGCGACGCCCTAGGCAAACCAGCCTTCGTCAAGTTATCTTCAGCTGATCAGGCTGTGGGAAGCGGCTTCGAAACCAGCCCTCCCCCTGCACCTGATTTTGAACCACCATCCCAGCAGCCCGCTGCCGGCCCCATCGAGCCATCCGGCGATTCGGAAGAGAGGTAAACGATGCAAATAAATCCCTTGCTACAAAACCTCATTGAGCAATATTTTGGATCGCTTGATGAAATACCTCCAGACTTTTCACAGTTTGTGCAAACCGTGAACAATCTGTTTGTCAGTGTTTCGATGGATGCGGGGGCCGGATCCCCACCCTCGACCCAACTGCCAGATGTCAACTTCAGCGATCAGGTTGCCGAAAAGCAAACCGCAATCGGCCAACAAATCTCAACTGAGCTGGCTGGTGCGGCAACCCAACAAGATGTCTTTAATACACTGGCTACCCAATTGCAGCATAATTTGGGCTTTCTTTCCACCCGGATTTTTGGCTACACGACTAGCTCCAGCACGCTAACCCTACTCGCTGCTGAATCGGCTGAGGATTTTCCCGCGCAATCACCTTCAAGTGCAGGATCGATCCAGGCTGCGGCAGACAGCAGAACTACGATTGCTACCCAGGCAGGTACACCTGAGAATCCCACCGGAGTTTTATACCCAGAAATCGCAGTCCCAATGCACTCCAGAGGCCAGGTTTTTGGTGTGTTAAATGTGCATGTCGAATCCAACGAGTCGCTTAACAGCCAAAACCGATTCTTTCTCGAGATGCTGACTTCCCAGGTGAGTTTAGTTCTTCACAGTATAAGTCAGCGGCAGTCCGATGGTCTCTCAGGTGCCGAACCTCAGCTTGCTCCAGAGATGACCTCCGCAGCAAATTGGAGATCATTTAAAGAAATATCGGCGCTGAAAAACCAGCTTTACAGCTACGACCCCAACCTGCGCACTGCTGTCACACACGAAGGACAGGCTGGACTCTCCTCGGGCGATCATCCCAGCCGGTCAATGCAGGTGCAAGGAGAAGTGATTGGAGCGTTAGGTATTTCTACCCAAGACGGTGAACCACTCACCGCCGCGGAACAATCCCTGCTCGACTCGATCAGCGAGGAAGTTTCCCAGGCGTTGGAACGTGCCCAGCTGTTTGAATCCTCCAAGAGGAGCGCTGCTGAATTGGCGGTGCTCAACGAAATGGGTAACCTTTTCTCCGAGGCTCCCGACGAAGAAGCCATTGTCGATGGTCTTTATACCTACTCCTCTCAGCTGATTGATGCTCCACAGTTTTATGTCGCTTATTACGATGTGGAGTCAGATACGATTTCCTTCCCCTTGGTAATCCTTGATGCACAGCGAGTCACCCCAAATCACCCAGCAGCGAATGATTTTAAAACCAGACCAGCTGGAACCGGATTAACCGGGCATATCATTAAATCCCGGCAGGCGGTCTTAATCGAAAATAATGCAGAGCAGGTTTTGGGCGAGCTTGGTTTACCCAACCAACAAATTGGCTCTCAAACCGAATCCTGGCTTGGTGTACCAATGACCATGGGTGATCAGGTCCTTGGTGTGATTTCAATCCAATCAGATGACAAAGCCGGGTTATACAACCAGCACCATCTCGAACTGCTCAGCACGATTGCCAGCCAGGCAGCGGTTGCGATTAACAACATCCGCCTGTTCGAGCAGGAACAAGCACGCGCAGAGCAGGAACGTCTGGTACGTACGATCACCGACAGGGTGCGGAGAGGTACGGACACCCAATCGATCATGCGGATTGCGATTGAAGAACTCAGCCAGGTACTCAATGCAGAGATTTCATCAATCCAGCTTGGCACCCCCGACCAGCTGGTCCGCAGTGAACACAGAAATACTGCTGCTCTCCCACCGATTCAACCCGACCTTCCAACAACATCGGAAATCAAACTTACTGATTTAGATAGTTTTCTTGAGGACATTGATTAAGGTATGAGACACACGATTGAAATGGGCAGACAAAACCTGCAAGCTTTAGCTGGCGAGAACCAGGTACCTGGATAGCTCAACTCGCTCAGCACATTGATGCCCTTTACCTGAGACTAAGGATACAGGTATGACTGATATAAATTTTGAACAATATCAAAAAAGAGTAGACAAACTGGGTCGGACCCTCCTGGATGTGATCGCTTCAGTATCTCATGGGGATTTCAATGTTGAGATCAACATCCCCGAGGAGAGCGGTGTGTTTTCAGACCTCGCTGATGGACTGGAAAATATGATCGGAGACCTGCGCGAGCAATCCCAGGATCGAGACCGATCCCACACTGAATTGGAGAGAAGGATCTCCGATCGTACCAGAACCCTCGAATCCACCCAGCAGCAGCTCTCCGCCGACGAGTGGCAGACCTACACCACCGACCGCGGCGCTTCCAAAGGCATCACGCTTTCCCGCGAGGGTGGACTTACCGATTCAAAGACCTGGCTGCCAGCAATGGACCGGGCTGTTCAGAATAAATCTGTAACCCATGAAGCGAATGGTCAGGATACTCAAACCCTGGCACTGCCCATCCAACTGCAGGATGAAGTTATTGGCGTGATTGGATTTAATCGCAAAAACGACGATACCTGGTCTCCCCGAGAAATTGCCACAGTTGAAGCAGTTGCTGAGCAAGTCGGCTTGGCCTTAGAGAACCAACGCCTCTTTGACCGTACTCAGGCCGCCCTTGCCGAAGCTGACATCCTCTATCAGGCGACTTCGGAACTGAATACCGCGCAAAACTATACCGATATCCTTCAAGTTTTGAAAAAATATTCAGCCCTTGGTCAGAATGCTGTGCGGATGCAAATTAACTTGTTCAATCAACCGGCAAGCCAGGTTCAAAGACCGGAAACATACAGTGTAATTTCTCAATTCCCTATCGAGTACCCCGATGCGCCTCTCACGATCTACTCGGCTGCTGAGATGGAAGCGCTTTTCATACAGGTCTTAGATCCCAATACTGTATCTCAAATTGATTTCACCACGAATCCTGAAATTCTCTCTCCCGAAGTGATCGATGTCTATACCGCTCAGATGGATGCTGTCGCAGCCTCCTTCATCCCATTAGTAGTTGCTGGTCGCTGGATCGGCTTCGTAGATTGTATCTATCAGGAATATTTCCAATTTACTGATGAGGACTTTCGCCGGACGACAGCAATCTCCTCCCAGGCTTCAGTCGCCATCCAGAACATCGGGCTGATTGAGGAAACTTCACGGCGAGCAAATCAGCTGGAAACGGCAGCTGAGATTGCCCAGCAAGCCTCCAGCACGCTGGATACTGACGCCCTGCTAAACCGGGCGGTAAACTTGATCCGCGACCGCTTTGGCTACTACCATGCTTCAATCTACTTGCTTGATGAAAACTCCGCCTATGTAGCTGCATCTACTGGTGACGCCGGCAGGCAGCTGGTCGAGAGCAAGCATTCTCTCGAAATTGAGCAAGGCGGTTCGATCATCGGGCAGGTCTGTGACTCTGGCGAACCGCTGATTGTCAATGAGATCACCTCACATACTTCCAGCCAGCCGCACCCGCTCCTGATCGATACCAAAGCTCAGCTGGGAATCCCCCTCAAGATCGGTGACCGGGTAACCGGCGCCCTTGACGTGCACTCGGTCAAGGCGAATGTTTTCACCGCAGATGATGTCGCAGTGCTGCGAACCCTGGCTGACCAGATCGCTATCGCCCTGGACAACGCCCGATCCTACGAGGTTTCGCAGCGGGCTGTTGAAGAAATTCGTGAGGTTGACCGTCTCAAGAGTGAATTCCTCGCCAACATGTCTCACGAGCTGCGCACCCCGCTGAACTCAATTATCGGCTTCTCACGGGTGATCATCAAAGGGATTGATGGCCCAATCACCGACCTGCAGGAACAGGATTTGCAGGCAATTCATCATTCCGGACAGCACCTCCTCGACATGATCAACAACATCCTCGATGTCTCGAAAATCGAGGCTGGCAAGATGGAAATTAATATCGAAGAAGTTGAGCTGCCTGCCGTGATTGAAGGTGTAATTGCCACTGCTCGCGGCCTGGTGAAGGAAAAACCAATCCAGCTGCTCAACAATTCCCCAGACGAACTCCCCCTGGTCAACGCTGACCGTACGCGTGTGCGCCAGATCATGCTGAACTTGCTGCAAAATGCCGCAAAATTTACCGACGAAGGCTCGATTGTGGTAACCGTCGATCAAATCATCGACGAGCGCAGTCAAAAGCCGTTCCTCAAGATCATCGTCACCGATACCGGCATTGGTATCTCCCCAGATGACCAGGATAAATTGTTTGAAAGGTTCTCCCAGGTCGATTCGTCGCTGACCAGAAAGGTTGGCGGCACCGGGCTTGGCCTGTCAATCACCAAGCACCTCGTTGAAATGCAGGGTGGTGTGATTGATGTTCTCAGCGAAGTCGACAAGGGCTCCTCCTTCTGGTTTACCCTGCCGGTAGCTCAGGCAAAATTGGAGACAGCCCCCATACAGGCTGAAGAAATTCCCACTGGAGCGAAGGTGATCATCTCAATTGATGATGATGAAAATGTGATCGACCTTTACCAGCGCTATCTCAGCCCTCACGGTTTCCACGTGATCGCGATCACCGATCCAACAAACGCAGTTCAGCAAATTGAGACCCTGCAGCCCTACGCGATCACCCTGGACATCATGATGCCCAATAAGGATGGCTGGCAGGTGCTCAAGGACATCAAGGCAAACCCGGAAACATCCCAAACCCCAGTGATCATCTGTAGCATTGTTGATGAGCGAGAACAGGCCTTCCATCTTGGTGCAGTAGACTACCTGGTAAAACCAATTCTCGAAGATGATATGGTGAAAATATTTAAAAAGTTGAACCTATCCCAGGACAAGGATTAAATTATCAATATGTCCTCAAAATTCAAAGTCGAGTGCATCGATTGCGGTCACCAGGCACCGTTCACCGTTTCGACGGTTTCATGTCCAAAATGCGGCGGCGATTGGCGCGAGACAAAATATGATTACGAAAAATTAAAAGAAACTTTTCTCAATCAAATCAAGCATCGACCATTCGACCTCTGGCGCTACCGCGAACTACTCCCGGTGCGCACCCCAAATCCGGAACTGACCCTCGGGGAAGGCGGGACACCGATGATCCGGGCAGCAAACCTGGGAATGATGTTAGGCTGCCCGCATATCTACATGAAGGACGAACGCCAGGGCCCCACGACCTCATTTAAAGACCGCCAGGCCGCCGTAACAATTGCTGCCTTGAAAGAAGCCGGGATTACCGAGGCAGTGATTGCCTCGACCGGGAATGTAGCCATCTCCTACTCTGCTTATGCCGCGCGGGCAGGGATCAAACTGTGGGCATTTATCACCAGCTTGGTTCCCCCTGTGAAGATGCGGGAAGCGGCATTATACGGGACCCAGGTGATTAAAGTAACCGGCAATTATGACCAGGCAAAACAAGTTGCTGCCGAGTTCGCCCGTGAACGGGCTTTATATGTCGATCGCGGCGTGCGCTCAATCACAACCGTTGATTCGATGAAAACCATTTCTTATGAAATTGCTGAACAGCTCACCACGATCCTCGGTCCGCCCAACTCAGGGAATGGCTCCTTTAAGCCTGATACCCCTTGGCGTGCTCCTGATTGGTACCTCCAGAGTGTCAGCGGTGGAATGGGACCGATCGGTGTACTTAAAGGTTTCAACGAACTTCAGGAAATGGGATTAATTAACTCAGTGCCAGCCCTGGGGAATTTCCAGGCGGCAGGCTGTGCCCCGATGGTCACTGCCTGGAAGGCCGGAAAGGATGTAGCTGAACCGGTCCGGACACCTCGCACCCATATTGCTACCTTAGCAACGGGTGACCCCGGACGGACGTACACCCTGTTACGCGAAAGGATGTTGGCCAATAAAGGGGGGGCTTTCGAGAGCGTTACCGATGAAGAAGCGTTTAAAGCAATGCGCATCCTCGCGCAAATGGAAGGCGTCTCGGTAGAACCAGCCACCGCAGTTGCATTTGCCGGGTTGATCAAGCTTGTCCGGGAGAATATCATCAAACCAACCGACGTAGTCGTGATCAACTGCACAGGACATACCATCCCGGTAGCCCAAGAAATTATCGGAGAAGGCTGGGCGCGCGATGTGGAATATCCGAGCGAGGGGATCGAATCAATGATCCCCGCCGAAGACGGCCTGCTGGCCGCCCTCAACCGGGTGACTGCAGACCGTTATACCCGAATTGCTATTGTCGATGACCATCCCCATGTCCGCTTGCTTATCAGGCGAATTTTGCAGTCCCAGGGCAACTATACGTTATTCGAAGCTGAGGATGGCAAATCCGCAATTTCATTGATCAAGAAAGAACTGCCAGACCTGATCATCCTCGACTTGATGATGCCTGAAATGGATGGTTTCTCGGTGATTGATGCCCTGCGTTCAGACCCAACCACCGCCAGCATCCCAGTGATTGTTGTCACGGCAAAGGAATTAACCAACAAAGAAAAGAAACGCCTCGAAGGTCAAATTCAATCGCTGATGCAGAAAGGCGATTTCATGAGCGATGAATTAATGGCCGAAGTTCAATTACTTATTGAAGACAAAAAATAATGGAAAAGTCCTGGAAAATTATCAGTAAAAAAGATAAAAATGCCAGGGGGATAGGGATCAATGCTGCCCTTTACTCGGCATTCTTTTTGGGACTGGCACCGATTTTCGGGAAGCAAGCAATCAACATGGGGCTCTCCCCCCTGGGTGTCGTTGCCTTGCGCACCCTGCTGGCGACGATCTTAATGTTCCTGGTGATGCTGATCTTTCAACGAAAATTCCTCTATATTTACCCTGCGGGACTGATCGGATGTCTCATGGCCGGCTGGGTTAATGGTCTTGGATCACTGTTTTACTACAGCGCGCTGGGTAGAATTGACGCCGGCTTAGGACAAATGCTTTACTCGCTTTATCCCTTCTTTGTTGTCTTCTGGATGTATTTTGACCGCCATTCAATCAGTAAAATGACAATCATCCGCCTAGTATTGGCTGTCCCCGCGGTGATCCTCTTGGTCCGTCCAAATGGTGACAGCATGGATACCTATCTTGGGGTTGCGATGATGCTGATTGCCGCGGCGTTGTATGCTTTGCATATTCCGATCAACCAGCGCGTCCTGGCAGATATCCCCGCCCCCACAGTCACCCTCTATACATTAATCGCGATGAGCGCGATTGTGGTGCCTACGTATATTTTTTCAGGGAACATCAGAGAAGTCAGCCAAATCAGCGGCAGTTGGTGGCCGGTATTAGGGCTCACCCTCGTCACCTTCCTCTCTCGATTGACCTTGTTTACCGGCGTTAAACACCTTGGCGGCTTGCAAACCGCCCTGCTCGGTTTAAGTGAGCTGATCATCACCTTGCTGCTCTCACAGCTGTGGTTGAAAGAATCATTCGCTTTCAGCCAATGGATCGGAGCATTACTGCTGTTTATTAGTATGTTCCTGGTCGCTTTTGAAAAGGATACCCCCTCCCGTACACGTAAAGGCGGCTGGTTCAGCTGGATCAGCACACCAACCGGCATCTCACCTCAAGATACCTGGAATCCCAACGAGTAAATTTTCCTCAACAGAAAAGGTGTCATATAAAAAACCATCCAGGTTTTGAAAACCTGGATAGTTTCATTATGGTTAAATATTTTTGCCCCTTTTCTAATCTTTTTCCCTATTTCCTATCAAAGACATAAGCCGTCCCGCGCACATTGATGATCCATTTCTCATCGCCTCCAATATTCAGCGTATCCATAAAAAATTTAATTTACTCACGTTTGTGACAGTTCTGCGCAAAATTGCAATCGTGCTATAAGATTAATATAAGAGAAATTTTCAAAAGCCAAAAGACATCTTTTAAATTTCACCAGAATTTTTAAGTATCCAGGTTTTTTTATCTTGTTTGAATTCATCAATATTGTCACCCAGAAAATTATCGAACATGAAAAATATTGCCTTTGATCTCCATATTCACTCAACAGCTTCTGATGGTACAAATACCCCTGAAGAAATTATTCAGATTGCCAAGTCCTCAAATTTACTTGCCATAGCAATTACAGATCATGATAGCATCAATGGCTATTTTGAAGCCTTCGATTCCGCACAAGAAACAAGTGTGCAGCTTATCGCTGGAGTAGAACTCAACACAGATGCGTACGATACAGAGATTGATATTCTTGGATACTTTTGGAAACCTGACAACCAGAAGTTTTTAGATTTGCTAGATACCAGGCAATCTGGCCGGATAGCACGCGCTAAAAATATTGTAGAAAAACTAAATTCCCTTGGTCTAGAGATTTCCTTCAAACGGGTCAGAGAAATTGCTCATGGTTCAATCTGCCGGCCCCATATTGTTGAAGCCATGGTGGAAAAAAATTATGTGGCCAATCAACAAGAAGCATTTGAGAAGTATCTTGGATTAGGAAGACCAGCTTTTGTTCCGCACGACCATTTAACTCCCGAAATGGCCATTCAATCCATTAATGAAGCAGGGGGGGTGTCGGTTGTTGCACATCCTGGTCTGGTGGGTAACGATGAAGTTGTAGAAAAATTAATGCAGGCTGGGGCGAAGGGCCTGGAAGCCTATTATCCGATGCATTCTGAAGCAGAAATTTCCAAATATCTCGAACTGGCCCAAAAACATGGCGTGATAGTGACCTGCGGCTCCGATTCTCATGGAGCTAAGCGAAAAAAGTCATTTCCAATTGGAAGCACCAAAGCTCCCATGGAGGTAATGAAAATCTTCGAGTATAAATTAAAAGAAGTGCATGATTCAAACCAAGGAAAATCAAAGTGAAAATCAACGCTTCTTCAACCCTTTTGTTTGCCTATCAGATGGAGGAAGTTTTTAATATTGCCAAAAATTTGCGCTATGACGGTGTAGAAGTCTGGCATTATCATTTACTTAAATCTGGTGAAGATAAGAAGTGTTCTAATCTCTGTGAAATGGCCCAACAGCTCGACTTATCCTTATCTTTTCATGCCCTCAGCTGGGATCTGAATTTTACATCCAAGATAAATCAAGTCCGGGAAACGTCATTAAAATTGCTTGAAGAGAGTTTGGATCTCTCAGCGGAACTTAATGCAAACCCGGTAGTCATTCATCCTGGGAGGATAACAATTCCCGGAGATTCTTCTGAGGAGTGCTGGCAGTTCTTGATTGAGGGCATTAAAAGATTGACTTCCTACGCAGGACAAAAAAATCTAGACATCGCTCTGGAACTAATGGAGCATATTCCAAATGAATTCTTTATTACACCCGCAGACGCCAATCGCATATTAGATGAAGTCAAGGTTCCGAATCTGGGGATCACCTTTGACGCTGCGCATGTGCCATTGGGGGATGACCTGCTAGATTATATTTCTCGAGTAAATGATGTCACCCATATCCACCTTAGTGATCTTACTTCGGAAAAGAGGCATATTGCCCTAAACACAGGGGATCGTGATTTTACTGAATTAGTAAGATATAACATCGATAACCTTCAAGCTGGTGTGGCGATCGAAGGTATAGAATATCAACGATCAGAATGGCTTGCGAAACATAATATTAAAGAAATGGATCGCATAATTAAATCGCCCGGAACCAACAAGAGCAAGAGAGTGATTAAAAAAGGAGGTGGTTTATAACAAGTAAATTTGTATTTGCCATTAGTTTTTAATTTGTCTAATGAAAGCATAGAAAGAATGCATGAGAGATATGCCCTCAATTGGAGAGGTTCGCAAGGAACCAAGAAAATAAAGAAGCTAAAGGTATGTATTCCCAAATTTGATTAAAGTGTTTGTTAGAAAGAATGGAGGATAAAATGTTTTCAAAAGCCCGAAAAGCTGTGATATTCAGCATTGCCTTGTTGATGGCAGTTAGCTTGCTGTTAGCAGGTTGCAAGCCTGAGACAATTGTTGAAACCGTTGAGGTTGAAGTTGAAACAGTTGTTAAAGAAACTGTCGTGGTTGAGTTAGTAGCCGAAGAAAAAGTTGCAGGCCAGGTAGTATTGTACACTTCAGAATCTGAGGACAAGGTCAATGAAATGGTTGCAGACTTCAATGAGGTCTATCCTGACATTGAGATTTTCATTTTCCGTACCGGCACTGGGGAAGTTACCGCAAAGCTGCAGGCAGAAATGGAAGGTGGAGATATTAGAGCAGACATTATGTGGTTTGCAGATCTTGATTTCTTCCGCAAGTTATCGGAAGAGGATATGCTGCTTGAATATATGCCCGTCGACGGGGATTTGGTTGATGCACAGAATCATTACTTTGGCAACCAAGCGCATGAAGTTCGCTATATCTTCAATATCGTTGCTTACAATACAGGTTTAGTTAATGCTCCTCCAACAGGATGGAAAGATCTTCTAAACCCAGATTACAAAGGCCGAATTGGCATGGCCAGCGCGCTGTATTCTGGCGGTGCATTCAATAACCTCGGAACTCTGGTAAACGAGGAAGATTTTGGTTGGGATTTCTATGAAGCGTTGAACGAAAACGAGGTCGTTGTAGGACGGGGCAATGGCGGCATTGGAACAAATATTGCCACTGGCGAATTTGTGATGGGACAGCTCATCGATTTCATGGCTCGCAATCATAAAAACGAAGGTTCCCCGGTGGAGATGATCTGGCCGAGTGAGGGTGCAGTCTTAATCCCCACCCCTGTTGCGATTTACAAGAATACAACCAACCCCGAAGCCTGCCAGGCTTTCCTGGATTATTTGTATTCAGACCGGGCTCAGGCATTGTTTGTCGCCCAAAATTATGTGAGTATCAATCCAGATGCTCCAAAACCTGATGGGTTTACTGATTTCCCAGAAGGTGGGGTTAAGATTTTGGTTCCGCCTGTAGAATTTATGTCTGAATTCCGTGAAGAACTCAGAAATAAATACGAAGAACTCTTCGGACCGCCCCCCGAAGCATAAAGATTAAGTAAATTGGAGGGGAATCCAGGATTCCCCTCCAATTCCGAAATCTTCGCATATTTACATTGCTTAAGACCAATATTTTAAGTCAATTGTTTGAACTGAGGCTCAACCAAACGAGTTGTTGAATATTTCAGCATTTTTCGCCAGCTGCGGTTTAGCCCTTGAAACATCCTCACCAGGATGGTTTGTGTGTTACTGCAATAAGTTTAATTGGTGGTGTTATGACAACCTTAAAATCTAAGCGAAATTTCCGAGATAGCTCCCAAACATATTTCAAGTGGAGTGTTTATGGAGCGGGCGGAATTATTTTTGTTTTATTAATTTTAGTCGTTTTATATCCCTCATTTACACTGGTTAAAAATAGTTTTACCGCAGACGACCAACTTAGTTTAAATAATTATATTGGCCTGATTTCAAATCAAACTGCATTTATCGTTTTCCGTAATTCATTCATCGTCTCCTTCTGGGGAGCGCTGGGCGCAACCGCCATTGGTGTCTCAATTGCCTGGCTGCTTGCACGAACAGATATTCCATATAAGAAATTTTGGCGTGTCGCACTGATTATTCCCTACATCATTCCACCATTTATTGGGGCTATCGCATGGGTATATTTGTTAGGGCCGGTTGGGTATATCAATAAAATCTGGATGGCAATAACAGAGACAATAAACCCACTTTGGGTAATATATGGACAAAATGGGGTCATTTTTGTGATGATCCTTTACAGTTATCCGATCGCCTATATGGTCACTTTAGGCCCGCTATCGCAAATGAACCCCGCTCTAGAGGAGGCGGGACAGATCTCTGGCGCAGGAAAACTAAGAACGCTGCGTGATATTACTCTTCCTTTAATGCTGCCGAGTATTGGAGGAAGTGCACTGCTGATCTTTATGTCCATGATGGCAAATTTTGGAATTCCTGCTGTAATAGGATTCCCAAAACGCTATTTTGTGATGTCGACACAAATATTTCTGACAATTTTAAATTTTGATAGGGCAAATAACTTACAGATTGCCGCTGCCTTATCAATGTTATTGGTTTTTCTTGCGCTGATCACAATGCAGCTTCAGAAATGGATTCAGGGAGAAAAAAGTTATGCAATTATTTCAGGGAAAAGTTCTCAGCATCAATTAGTTCAATTGAGAAATAAAAAGTATATCGCAGTTGTGTTCCTCGGTTTATTGGTCTTGTTTACCGTAGTATTGCCAGTGCTTTCAATTCTTGCTACTTCTTTACTTAGAGCCCTGGGGTTACCCTTTATCCTTGAAAATCTTTCATTCGTGAATTTCGAGCGGATTATCTATGAAGTACCAAAAGTACAAAGAGCAATCAAAAATAGCTTCTTGCTTGCTGGGGGTTCTGCAACTGCAATTATTTTTATGTCTCTAATCATTTCTTATTTGATCGTAAAACTAAAAATAAAGGGAACTGCAATCCTTGAAGCATTGGTATTGCTCCCTTATGCAGTACCAGGCATTGTGGTCGCGCTGGCAATGATCCTTGCGTTTGTGAAACCGCTGCCGCTTGTGAATATTTCGATCTATAACACAATCTGGATAATTGCAATTGCTTATATCGCCCGCTTTCTAACTTTTGGGGTACGGTCAATTAGTGCTGCATTTGAACAGGTGCATGAATCATTAGAAGATGCTGCCAGAATATCTGGGGCAGATTTTGTTGCATCCTTCAAAGATATTGTCATGCCGCTAATTAAATCAAACATATTTGCAGGGTGGTTCTTGGCTTTTAGTCCCGCATTGACAGAATTGACGTTATCCATGCTGTTGTTCTCAGTAGGTAACGAAACGCTGGGAACTGTTGTATATGGATTGCACCAGGAGGGTAAAGTTGGAATGACAGCAGCACTGGCCTTTGTTGTACTGGTGTTTGTTGTTCTGCTGAATATTATTACAAGGAAAGTAACACAAGGCAAATTAGGTTTTTAAAATCATAATTCTTCTAAAGGTAAAAATATGGCTGAGCTAAAGCTAGTAAATTTACAAAAGAAATTCGGGAACACTATTGCAGTAGATAATGTAACTGTAACTGTCAAGGATGGCGAGTTTATAACTTTTCTTGGCCCTTCTGGTTGTGGCAAAACTACGACTTTACGAATGATCGCTGGATTTATCAAGCCCACCAAAGGCTCGATCATCATCGATGATAAGGTGTTATCTTCGAATGAAGAAAGGGTTTTTCTGCCACCTGACCAACGCGATATGGGGATGGTGTTTCAAACTTATGCGGTATGGCCGCATATGAATACATATAAAAATGTGGCGTATCCTTTGAAATTCAAGAAATATTCAAAAAAGGAAATTGAAGAACGCGTTTCTAAAACCCTTTCTATGGTCAAGCTTGATGGATTCGAAGAACGTTTTCCACACCAAATGTCAGGCGGTCAGCAGCAGCGAGTGGCCCTTGCAAGAGCCCTGATCATGGAGCCTTCAGTTCTGTTGCTGGACGAACCATTAAGCAATCTCGATGCCAAATTGCGAGAAAGCATGCGCCATGAAATTGTTGAATTACAACGAAAGTTGAAATTCACGGTAGTCTATGTTACCCATGATCAGATCGAAGCGATGTCAATGTCGGATCGAATTATTGTTATGGAAAAGGGTATTGTACAGCAAATTGACTCGCCGCAAAATGTATATCAAAAACCGAGCAATGAATTTGTGGCAGATTTTATTGGTATGGCCAATTTCATCCCCTGTGATTTCGTACACAGGGAAGGCAATATCGTTAGGGTTCTAATAATGGATGGTTCTGGTAAGAATTTCCTTTCTGTTCCTGTGATGACCGATAAAGATTACGGTAAAAACGTAACTGTCGTAATCCGACCTGAAGACATTGATGTTTTACCTCCTGATAATAAAGAAGGCACCCTGGGCACATTGATTAGGCAGACATATGTCGGTGACCGAAATGACTGTGTGGTACAGTTTGGCGATATCTTGCTTCGGGTAAATATCCAGAATAAAACCTCGATAAACATTGGAGACCAGTTAAAACTGGTGCTTAACAACCCGATTTTATTGGAAACTTAGGAAAACATTTACCGCCTTTGGCGCTCAAATCACAGTAGCGTGTCCAAGGAAATTCACCAATTTCTGCCCATTTGGCTTTGTTTGGAATTCCTTTATTGGGCGTCGCAGTTTCAACCAGGAACAATGGAATTTGATTCGTCAAATTCAATCAGAGGTAACAATGAAGATAGCAATTGGTTGTGACAATTTGGCAATTGGTTTAAAAAATACAATAATTAACTTTTTAAAAGAACTTGATCAGGGAAAAGTGGAAATCCTTGATTTTGGGGTAACCGAACCCGGTCCCGTTGATTATCCTGATATGGCAGAAAAAGTTGCGGTTGCAGTGGCACAAGGTGAATATGATCGAGGAATATTGATTTGCGGCACCGGGATTGGCATGGCCATGGCTGCCAATAAAGTACCCGGAATTAGAGCTGCTCAAATTTATGATATTTACTCTGCAGAGCGCTCAAGAAAAAGCAATAATGCCCAGATAATTACCTTGGGTGCTCTGGTAACTGGTGCTTCATTAGCGATCAAGTTGGTCGAAGCCTGGTACTATTCAGAGTTTCAGGGGGGAAGGTCTACGCGAAAAGTGGATAAGATTATGGCAATAGAGGATCGTTATCGCAATGATTAAGGGGCTTAAGATTCCTTCTGACGAGAGTTTGTTATTCCACATTGGGCATGACACAATCCCGAATTTAATTGATTACTTAAAAGAAATAAATGTCTCAAATATAGTGCTGGTGTCTGACGAAAATGAATATGAAGCATTAGGGGCCCGGGTTGAAACAGCACTCCGTGAAGCAAGCTTTAATGTTAACAACATTATCTTACGTGGCGAAGAAATTGGAGCCAATGAGAAGTATATTGTCCAGGTGCTTCTGCCATCTGATCAATCAGCGCAGCTTTTCATCGCTGTTGGCTCAGGGACGGTGACAGATATTGTGCGTTTTGTAAGTTTTCGGGCGAAATCTTATTACATTTCACTTCCCACCGCCCCATCCGTTGATGGGTTTGCCTCAAACGGATCGTCAATGACCATTTTAGGTTACAAGCAAACAATCATCTCCAGACCGCCTTGTGCCATATTTGCAGATCTAGAAACATTATGCAATGCGCCCAGGCCGCTGATTGCATCAGGTTTTGGTGATATGTTCGGAAAGTTCAGCGCATTAGCAGATTGGAAATTAGCCAATATCCTGAATGGGGATGCGTATGATGCAGCTATCGCTGAACGTTCTCGAAACGCCAGGAATAAAGTTATCACCCAGTCAAAAAAAATAAATGAAGATTGGGAATTTAGCATTAAGTCTGTGATGGAAGCATTGTATGAAGAGGGGTTATGTATGCTGGAATTTGGAAATTCCCGCCCAGCATCGGGTTCTGAGCACCAATTTTCCCATTATTGGGAGATGACTCTGCTGCGTGAAAATCGTCCGGCTGTTTTCCATGGCGCCAAGGTTGGATTAGCCTCAATCTGGATCGCCGAATACTATGAGATGGTCCGTAAAATGTCAAAAGAAGAAATGGTAAACCGTTTATCCAATACTGCCAAATTTGAGCGTGAGGATGAGATCCAAAAAATTACTCGAGGGTATGGCAAAGATCTAGTTTCAGTTATCGTAAAAAACCAAGAATCTCATTTGAGCATGACCCCAGAAAGATATAATTTGCTTAAGGATAAGATTATCGATCACTGGAATGAAATCCAGGAAATTGCTTTAGAAGTACCTTCTCCGGATGAGATGAGATCGTTGCTCAAACGGGTTGGTGGGGTAACCGAACCAGCTGAAATTGGTCTGTCAAATGAAGATATCAGGAATGCAGTTGAATATGCTCAATATGTTCGGAAAGCGTTTACCATTCTGAACGTAAGCCAGATGCTCGGCTGGAAACCGGCGGTATAGAGAAAATCCAGGTATTTCACCCGGTTATTCTGGAAGGCCATCAGAATTTTTTATTTGATGAATTCTTCATCCCAGGTATCGATTATTGGGTTTTTCTCGTGTTGTAGATCAATCATTCAAGTAGACCCCTGTTGCAGCAAATTCTCTTTCAGCCTCTTGGGATAGGTAATGATTGGGGAGCATTCTCACCACATTTAAAGGCATGGTGACATGGTCAGCCCCGTTCAAAACAGCTGCGGATACTTCATCGACACTTTTTAGGCTGGCTGCTAATATCTTGGTCCCGCTGCCCAAAAGCACCTTGCTGATCTCCCTGGATAAAGCCAGGCCATCTCCTAACAGGCGGGTAGCGCGGTTGAGATAAACAGCCACCAAAGCAGCCTTCACCTCCCTGGCCAGCAATGCCTGTGCCGGGCTGAAAACAGCAGTAATGCACACTTTAATATTTCCGCTATGGTTAGCCGCAAAATCAAATCCCTGCGGAGTTGGGGATACTTTTACCACCAACTTCTCCCCCAAGATTTTTTGGGCTTTCTCGGCCTCTGCGAGCATACTTTCCAAGCTGCCGGTCCTGACCTGGTAGAAAACCAGATCAAATCCCAAAGCGTTAATTTCGGCAAGCAAGTCCTCGGCGGGTAATCCGGCAGCCGCCAGGATGGTAGGATTTGTAGTAATCCCAGCCACCCATTTTAATTGGCTCGCTTGTTTGACCTCATTCAAGTTAGCTGAGTCAAGATAGATCGACATATAATTCTTGGTGACCTAAAGTTCTGCAAGATATTTTTTTACTTCTTCAGTGGTTGAAAAGCTAAGTGCTTTTTTGGCAATCACTTTGCAGGCTGTCTGGTTGGAGTCGCGGATGATCTCTTTTACAACCGGGATCGCCCCGGGAGCCATGCTGAATTCATCTAACCCGAAGCCCAACAGCAGCTTTGTTGCTAGTGGATCACCAGCCATTTCTCCGCACAGGCCAACCCAACGGTTTTTTTTATGTGCCTGTTTGATTGTGCGTGAGATCAACCGCAGCACAGCTGGGTTGAACGGGCTTGCCAGTTTTGCCACGCGTTCATTGGTGCGGTCGACCGCCAGGGCATATTGAGTCAGGTCATTGGTTCCGATGCTGAAGAAATCCACAATCTCAGAAATCTGTTTAATCATCATTACCACCGACGGCACTTCAACCATAATCCCAAATTCAACATCCTGCGCGATTTGGACACCTTTCTCTTCCAGGCTATGGCGCGCTTGCCGGTATAACTCTCGCCCCTGAACAACCTCATTGAAATTAGATACCATTGGAAGCATAATTTTCAATTTTGACTGGGTGAAACCCTGCAGCAGCGCTCTAAACTGATCCACAAGGATCTCGGGGTTTTCGCTGATCATCCTGATCGCGCGCCAGCCCAGGAAAGGGTTAGGCTCTTCCTTCAAGCCGAGATAAGGTACCATTTTATCTCCACCAATATCCAGCGTCCTGACGACCATTGGCTTTCCTGCCATCTCTTTGTCAATCGCCTGGTAAGCTTCAATCTGCTCTTCTTCGCTGGGCATTGTTTTCCGGTCCAGGTAAAGGAATTCCGTACGCAGTAAGCCGACCCCATCTGCTCCAAATTGGTTGGCCTGGATTGAATCTTCATGACTGCCAATATTAGCTACCACCTCGACGTACAAATCATCCTTGGTCACTGCTGGAACGCTGGCGCTTTTTAACTGCCGTGCTAAGGTCTTTTCAAGCTCATGCTGGCGTTCGCCCGCTTTTTCTAAGGTATTCTTGTCTGGATTGAGATGCAGCACCCCTTCTGTCCCATCTAAAATTGCCCTTTCGCCATCCTGGATTGCTGACAGCTTACATTCCATGCTCACTAACGCAGGAAGGTTCAGACTGCGTGCCAGGATCGCTGAGTGTGAAGTCGGTCCACCCTTTACTGTACAGAAACCCAATACCATCTCTCTTTTGAAATTGACTGTATCCGACGGCGTCAGGTCATCGGCAACAATGATTGAAGGCTCCCCAGGGAAGGACATCATCTTGCTTTGATCAATTCCCATCAAGCAGTAAAGCACACGCCGTCCGACATCACGGATATCCTGGGCGCGGGCTTTGAAATACTCATCTTCAACCTGCTCCAACATCTGGGCATAAGTTTCGATCCCGCTATCGACGGCAAATGGCGCACTGAGCTGCTCTTGGCTGATGCTTGCTTCAACCGCTGAGATTAACTCCGGGTCCTCAAGAAACATTTGGTGCGCGCTGAAGATCGCCGCTTCCTCCTCACCAATCTGCTCACCTGCATGCTTCCCTAATTCTTCTAACTGCTGTTTGGCCTCAGTGAGGGCTGCATGCAATCTCTTTAGTTCCGCATCGACATCCACGGTTTTTTCTTGCTTGATTTCAACTTCAATCGGGTGATATTTCCACACCGGGCCAATCGCAATCCCAGGTGACGCTGCTATTCCTTTTACCATGCCTTCGCCTTTCATTTAAAACAAGATCATGTCCAGGTTTTCTAATCCTCGCTCGATGTCGGCCAGGAATTTTGCTGCCACCGCACCATCTACAATTCGGTGATCGGCGCTGATCGTCAAATTCATCAGATCAGCAACTTCAGGGCGGTCATCGATGCCTGGGATAAATTCCTTCCGAACTTTACCAACTGCCAGGATCGCGCTTTGTGGAGGGTTGACGATCGCAGTGAAGTTCTTAACCCCAAACATACCTAAATTGCTGATCGTAAAGGTGCCGCCTTGAACGTCCTGCAAGCTCAGCTGCCCGGTGCGGGCGCGTTCAGCCAGCAATTGGATATCGGCATTGATCTCGGATAGCGATCGCTGGTTGGCGTGATGGATCACCGGCACGATCAGACCTTCCTCAATTGCCGCCGCCACGCCGATATTCACATCCCGCCAGAGGTGGATGCTCTCATCGATCAATGAAGCATTAATAAACTGGTTGCGCTCAAGCGCCCATGCAACCACGCGCACCAGTATCGCAGTCACAGAGACCTTATCTTCGCCTTCACGAAGGTTAGCTTCATTTATTTTGCTGCGCTTGGCCAGCATACCAGATACTTCGACATCTACAGATATATTAATGTGTGGAATAGTCTGGGAACTGACCTGCATCTTTTGAGCAATAGTCTTCCGCATTCCCACCAAAGGGACGAGCTTTGCCTGCCGGCGATCAGCACTTTTAACGCTGGCTGGTTGCAAAGCCGGGTTGAACTGGAGCACATCATCTGCCTGTACCCGGCCGCGAGGCCCGCTGCCAGGCACTTCTGTGAGATTAATGCCTTTTTCACCAGCTATTCGCCGTGCAGCTGGGGTTGCACGGACCTGAACCCTGCCTGTGGAGACTGTCGCCAAACGAGATAAGTAATTTTCGACATCAGCTTTGGTGACCTTGCTCCCATCTGGATTAACATCTGCTAAATCAACACCATGCTCTTGAGCCATGCGCATCGCAACTGGTGTGGCTGATACAGCGGCACCTGGCTTTGCGGCAGCAGGTTTCGCTGGTTGAATATCAACCTGTTGTTCTTTTGGCGCTTCTGCTGGCGGTAGGTCTGCCTCAGTATCCCCCTTTTCCAAGATATATGCGATCACTGTAGTAACCGGGACAATATCCCCTACTTGTGCGGTAATGCGCACTAGTTTTCCAGTTGCAGGAGCAGGCACATCAATTGCCACCTTATCGGTTTCCACCGACAATACTGGTTCATCCAGCTCAACCTGTTCGCCATCTGCTTTATACCAAGAAGCTACTGTAGCAGTCTCTTGGTCCATATCAAATTTTGGCATAATGAATTGAATCGGCATTTACCCTCTCCTGTATCTCTAGAAATTAATATTGGTTTTCCACAATTGCGCGAATCTCACGTTCTATGTCTTCTTCTTGTGGAACAGCTGCCAGCTCCAGCTCGCGATTATACGGAATTGGCACATCCGCGCCCGCCAGTCTACGAATAGGCCCATCAATAAAATCAAAGGTAGGGCTTTCTGCCACAGAAGCGATCACCTCTCCAGCCCAGCCACCCGTTTTGACTGCTTCATGCACAACCAGCAGTCGGCCGGTTTTGCGCACCGAATCGCGAATTGTATCGACATCCAAGGGGCGTAGAGTCCGTGGATCAACCACTTCCACTTCGATCCCTTCTTCGGCAAGGCGTTCGGCTGCAGCCAGGGTGCGCGGCACCATGATGTTTGCCGCTACAACAGTAATATCCCGTCCTTCTCGTTTTATGTCAGCTACCCCTAACGGAATAGTATACTCACCATCTGGCACTTCGCCTTTGGTTTTGTAAAGTAATTTGTGCTCCACGAAACAAATTGGGTTAGGATCACGGATTGAACTGAGCAGCAGCCCTTTTGCATCATACGGCGTGCTGGGGTTAACTACTTTGATTCCGGGGATATGGATCAGCAAGCTTTCCAAAGATTGCGAATGCTGTGCGGCCGCGCCCGTTCCAGAGCCGCCCGGCATACGGATCACCATCGGCACTGTCGCTTTACCGCCAAACATATACCGGGCTTTTGCCGCCTGGTTGACCAACTGTTCCATACCAAGCAAAATGAAATCCATGAACATCATTTCGGCTACAGGACGCATACCGACCATCGCGGCTCCGGTAGCAGCCCCTACAATTGCCGCCTCAGAGATGGGGGTCTCCCAAACTCTCTCCTCACCAAATTCGTCCAGTAAACCGTAGGTTGCTCCAAAAGCGCCGCCATAGCGGCCAATGTCCTCGCCAAAAAGAAAGACTCGCTCATCGCGAAGCATTTCGCCCCTGAGGGCCTCTCGAATTGCTTCAAGGTATGTTTTTTCAGGCATAGACAAACTCCGTTAATGATTCAATTTTGGGTTCGGGTGCTTCTTCTGCGAATTTGACTGCAGCATCAATCAGTTCCTGCTGTGATTGATCAATTTCATCTGCTTCTTTTTCGGTCAAGATCCCTGCCTCAATTAAGTAACCCTCGAAACGGCCAATGGGATCTTTTTCGCGCCAACCATCGATCTCTTTTTTGGTGCGGTACAGGTTGCGATCGCTTTTTGAATGCCCAAAATAGCGGTATGTTGCCGCCTCCACCAGCACCGGACCTTTACCCGCTCGGGCATGATCAACAGCTTTTTTCATCGTTTCGTAGACCTGGAGCACATCGTTCCCATCAACGAAATACCCCAACATGCCATAAGCTTCTGCACGACCTGCGATTGGTTGTTTTGATGTTGCCCGGCTGACCGGCATTGACATGCCGTATTGGTTGTTTTCACACAGGTACACAACTGGCAGGTCCCATAGGGCAACCATATTCATTGACTCGTGGAAAATCCCTTCATTGGCCGCTCCATCCCCAAAGATACCCAAAACTATTTGATCCCGTTTTTGCATCTTCAGGGCGATGCCAACCCCCACCGCCAGGGAAATACCGCCGCCAACGATCCCATTAGCGCCCAGGTTGTTAGCCTCCACATCCGCGATGTGCATCGAGCCGCCGCGTCCCCGGCAGTATCCGGTATCTTTGCCTAAAAACTCAGCCATCATCCGGTTGATATCCGCCCCTTTGGCAACGAAATGTCCGTGCCCGCGATGGTGATTCAGTAAATAATCATCCGGGCGCATTGCCAGGCCGGCCCCCACAGCAACCGCTTCCTGTCCAGCCGACAAGTGCATTGTGCCATGAACTTTACCGGCCGCGTACAGCTGATCTGCCATCCGCTCAAAGCGGCGAATTTGGCACATCTGCCGGAACATTTCGATTAATGTTTCCTGGCTGAGGTTTAATTTCTCGGCCAGCTCATTTTTATTTTTCTTCTGCCCCGTTTTAGTCTTTGATTTTTTGCTTGTCATTGTTCACATCCTAAGAATTATTGATCATTTTTCGAAGTTGCTTTCAATTAATTCAACAAGAGCGGCCAATGCATCCTCTGCATCCGGCCCATCCGCTTCTATTAAGATCTCTTGCCCCTGATTCACGGCCAACAACAATAAATTCAACGGGCTTTTACCATTCTTTGGGCCTACACCAGAAACGAGATTTGTAACCTGGATCTCGGATTCAAATTCCTTGGCTTTTTTTACAAACAAGGCCAATGGTCTGGCATGCAAACCTGATTCATGATCAACTTCAATTTTCAATTCCGGCATTGTTGTTACTCACTTTCTAATTTTGAGAAATTAATCGCAACTTGGCACCACCGCTCAGCAACTTCTGCCCGGCCAATTGCTTCTTCAAGGCTGCTTCCCCAAGACAGCATTCCTTTACCTTTGATCAGGATCACCTGATGGCTGGTTGCGAAAGCATGGTCACCAGCTTGGTCTTGCTCAGCAAACCCGATCTGCCCAATCACACCAGGGGCATCCTGCATCCACTCTGTGTTTAGCTCAACTGGGTTTGAAGCTAATGACAAGGCAGCTGCTGGCTGGCACAAAAGAACAGCTTTTGCCTCTTTATTTTGGAAAACTGCCCTGTACCAATCCAGATTTTGAATGGAGTCTTCTGCTGTCGTGCCCCCCTCACCGGTAAAGGAAACCAATATCAGATCTTGATCACTGATCCGGGAAAATGAAGTTCCTGAAGTTGTGACAAGCAGTTTGTCAGCTGACAAACGCATGCTGATCTGGCCCAGAGGGCCAACCACCAAACCCGTTTTTGTGCAGTATTTTGCCTGTTCGAATAGGGTGGTACGCATTTTACGAGGCACAAACGCATCCAGTGTTTTCCGGTTTACACCAGAGAGGCTGTTCACAAACTGAACCACACTATTCGTTATCTGTTGGAATCTTTTAAGCATGCTTTCTCCAGCAGCTCACAAGGCTAGCTTTTTATCATTGCATCCTGTTCTCGGCGCAGTTTTACGATCAGTTGGTCTTCTTTCAGATCAACATCACTGTAGCGCAGGGCTTTTCCCATCGGCACATCCTTGATCAGGGTCGCGCCGACTGCTAATCCCAGCGGCAGCAATTCTTCATCATGCGCCAGGCTTGCCTTTTCAATAATGCCATAAACGGTGAAACCACCGAGGCCATCCACTCTCTCTCCGGCAATTAGATCTCGTTTGGCAACCGTGATTGTTTCTGCCACAGGCTTCCGCATGGTGACCAATGTTTCCTGCTGATATAAGGCGACATTAGCGACTGTGATCGGTGTTTCCAGGTTCGCCAGATGATACGGGCGATACAAGGCCCAATAATTTCCGTGGCCCAGCAGCCGCAGGTAATTCAAGTCTGCGATGATCTTTGGCTGGTCAGTGGTGATTACCACAAAAACACCGGGAGCGACATCACCCACCGCATAGTCAACCGCCCCTTTACCTTCAAAGATTCCACCATCGGCCTTTGGAACAAAGACTTTCGGCAAATCTTTCACTGAACATTCTGGTCCATGAGCCCCCCGCACTTCCGGAGCGAAACCAGTCGCATTACCAATCGAGGTCATCTCAACCATCGTCTTTGTGCCGTCCCTGAAAGAAGCCAGCATCTTAGGGCTCATATTTTGCTTCTTTGCATCAGCGGCTGCGGTTTCAGGGTTTGAGGTGCGATCCAGGTAATTGTTTTTACCTTTCCCAATGGTGACAATTTCAAAACCAAGCGCATCGGCAAAGTCGAAAATCTCTTTGATCGATCCTGGCTCGTCACCCGCAGCCAGGGAATATACTACCCCCGCTTCCTTCGCCTTCTGCCCAAGCAGATATCCTATGGTTGCATCTGCTTCCACATTCATATTGACGACATGCTTTTTCCGCTGGATAGCAGAATAACAGATCTGGGCGCCGATTTCCGGGATTCCAGTTGCCTCGACGACCACATCCAGGTTCTTGATCTGTGCCATAAAATCACCTGAAGTGCTTACCACCCGCTGCCCATCAGTGATTAGTTCAGCAGCTTTTGCCAGGTCATCGACTTCATGGACCAGGTCGGAATCCACCCCCGCTTCCCCGTATGCTTCTTTAGCGCGTCCGGGGAGGACATCAGCTACAGCCACAACGGCCATCCCGTCCATTTTTTCCATTTGGCTCATCAATCCGGCCCCCATTTGCCCGGCGCCAACCAGTCCTACCTTGATGAGGCCATTTTTCTTTTCATTTTCAGATAATCGCTCTCTTAATGAGGCCATACGTCATTCCTTCTTCAAAACACAATAACAGGTTAACTACCCTCAACCCGCACCTTTGTACCAATTGAGAAAGCCGGCAAGGGCTTCTCCTCCAGGCATACGTCACCTGGCATCTCAGGTTCATCTTGTCCATTATTCTTGAGGATCAAATGTCCCAGATTGCTCAGATTGGTGTTCGCTACATCCCCAACTGCTAAAACCTTGAAGGATGTTTCATCAATCCAGACCGTGTCACCGGGGATCAGATCAGATTTTAATTCGGTCCCATCGTGAATGATTGAAAAATCAACCAACTCTTCCGGTGCGCCCGCACCAAAGAGCACGATCACACCAGCATCAATGAACTCACCAACCAGGGGGCCAATATTTACTACTGTGCATTCATACTTGATCATAAAAAACAACTCCGTAATCCTAACCGAACTTCTAAACACCAGACGCGTTCAACCCAGGAGCATTCTCTTCTCTCTTTGAACCACAATCAAAGTAATCTTCAGGTGAGAAGTTCTCCGGTAAAGACAGTAAGGACAATACCGTTATTCTTCGATTAGCTCAACTTCTTCTTCACGGACGCCTGAAACAAACAGATCTGCAGTAATAAATCTAAATAGCGGGCCCGATGGGCTGGTGGGATAAATATCTACAGTTGGCACTTTCTTCATGGGATATACACCAACACGAGCGGTTCCGCCGCAGTCGATGACAGCAACTGCGATCTCTTCAAAACCAGCCTTGGATTTAAATCCATCAAAAGCCTTCCCTCCGGTTAGATCAGCAATGTGTTGGGCAAGCGGGTGAATTCCACCACCGGTCACTGAATAGATTAGATCGCGGCCTTCCTTTGGCTCAATTTCTAAAGGTCCGCCCCAACCTCTTGGTCCAGCAATGATACGAACTTTTCGATAATTATTTTCTGACATCAAAAAACTCCTTCAATAATTCGAGTTCTTGTTATAATTTATTTTGGGTGGGGCTGGGGTGAACCAAGGTTCACCCCAGCCTCCTTTTCTTGCTAGGAGATAAATATTAAATCTAGCTGTACAAACCTGCGCTTGCCAACCAGGCCAGGAGTACTGAAATCGGCCCGGTAACAAAGCGTGAGAACAACACTGCCGGAACACCAACTTCTACAGTTTCTGGTTCAGCTTCACCGAGAGCCAAGCCCACCGGAATGAAGTCACAACCAACCTGTGGGTTGATTGCGAACAGGGCAGGTAAAGCGAACTGCGGGGCGATATTGCCTTTACCGATCTCAACACCAAGGAGGGTACCGATAATCTGGGCGATTACCGCACCAGGGCCAAGCAGAGGTGAAAGGATCGGGAATCCAACGACCAGTGAAAGACCCACTAACCCTAATGGGGATGACGCTAGTGGTTGCAAGAATTTGGCGATAATATCACCAATACCGGTCGCAACGATGATACCAATCACCATTGAAATAAAAGCCATGAAAGGAATGATGTTTACCATTACCTGGTCTACCGCTTCACGGCCAGCCTGATATAGAGCGCCAACTACTTTACCGACGGCGCGTCCAATTTTTTCAAGGAATTTAGTTATTGCTTTCATTATCATTCTCCTCTACGCAGCTGTCGACTTTGGCCACATTACAGCTGTAATCCATTCGGTAAGAATCCCACGAATGAAAATCACAACCAGTCCGACCAAAGCATAGCGGACGGCAAGATCACCAAGCCCAAGGCCCAGTTCCGAAATACCTGCAGCAATCCCGGCCCAAACGAAAATCTCGCCCGGGTTAATGTGGGGGAACAACCCCAATGGCGGGTGCACATAAGAAACGGCAGCGTCATAAAAGGCTGGCTTAAATTTTTCCGGCAGGAACCGCCCCATGGTATAGGCCATCGGGTTTGTCAGGAAAAACACGGACAAGAAGGGAAGAACGATGTAGCGAACAGGATACCAGATAATCCCTTCGCGGCCAGCGGCCTCACCAACTTTATCGATCTTTTCGGGACCGATTAAAGCGATAAACGCATTAACCGCGGTCATCAGAACAATCAAGAGAGGGACAATCCCTCCTACAAGCGAAACAAATACGTCTCCGCCAGTCTTGAAGAGGCCGATGAACCATTCAGCAGCAAGTGCTAATGCTTCCATAATTTTGATCCTCCATAAGTATGATTAGAAAAATAAAATACGATTAGCTTGGAACGTTGGATCGGTTCTGTCGATACCACCACCTCCTTCGATAGGTAAGGGTTCCCGCTAGACCCAGAAAGAATGAAATGTAACCAATAATTAATCAAGCTGCTCCTCCCCTTCCAGCGATTCGTCTGTTTCATCTTCAGGGAAAAAGTGATTCGCAGCATTACGAAAAGACTCCCATGCTTTCTTAGAGACTCTAGCTTGCGGCTCTTCTAGCAGCAGATCCTCGAGCGACATACCAACCACTTGAGGAACAGGCTTTAAATTAGCAAAAACTGTTATCCCTGATAGCTTTTCAGCATGAGTGATCTGATCGTCATCATCCAGGACAATCACAGTATAGACTTTTCCTTTATATGTTCCACCAGCCAATCCAACTGAAGCGCGCCCCAACTTGCGAAGCTCTGCCATTCGACGATGGAATCGCCTCATCTGCAACAACGACATCCCCAATTGAGTAATCCAGGCGACTACAAGTGCAATGATGATGATGGTGCCATTAGACATATATTTTCTTCCTTAAAATCCTATCAGGCTGTTCCTTGATGCAGCAGCAGAACTTCTTCAGCTGCTTCACTGTCAGTTATTAAAACCTTTACCAGGCCGCCCCGCAAAGCGCCCAAGATTCCCAACGCCTTTCTCTTCCCGCCTGCCACGCCGATGATCTGGCAACCCTTATCGGCCAGGTTTCGAATATTCACACCCACAACCCGCCGGTTGACATCAATATCCAGAATCCGGCCATTGATATCGTAATGGTTGGCACAAACATCACCTACCGCGCCGGAATCAGCAATCTGCTGCAGTTCCTCACTGGTAAGATAACCAGCCCGGACCAGGCTCGAAAGATTCGGGTCAAGGGTGCCAATCCCTACTACCGCAATTTCTGCTTCAAGCGATAAAGCTATATTTTCTTGAATGTGCCTTTCTTTTTGCAAGGCCTGCCTTGTCTCGGGACTGTCCACAATCAGAGAAGCGTGCAAAATGTGGTATTTTGCTCCCAGGGTATTGGCAATCGAACGCACCAACTCGTTGCCATCAATGTGCGGGTTGCCGCGGCCGATCGCGCCGATCATTTGAACCACTGTCAACTCTGGCATTATCCTGGTCCGCAGGCTGTTACAAATTTCATAAATTCCTGTCCCCCAGGATGTGCCTAATTTGCCTTTTACCGGGATATGGTTGTCCAAATATCTTGCACCTACCCGGCCAAGCTGTCTGAGCATGTGAGGATAATCAGATGTTCCGCGCCGGACAACAAATACTTCCTCCAAAGAAAACTCGTCTTTCAGATTTCGCTCCATCACTGTTGAACGCTGAATCGGGTAATTGATGCGGATTTCAACAATCTCTCGCTCTTTGGCTTCAGACAGCATCCGGGAGATCGCTGAACGTGAAAACCCAAATTGGCGCGCAATCATGCTTTGGGTCATTCCCCGGCTGTAATACATTTCAGCGATATCTGCTAGCAAATTCAACCGTTCCTCTGATTCCATTTGGCTCTTTCTCGTTCAACTTTCATGGTTGATAGGAATAACCCTGAATCCGTGTGCTGGTCTCACAAAATACACACGATCTCACAAATGTGAAATAATCACCAATATTATAGCCAAGAAAACTCAATTTTGTGCTTTTTATTCACATATGTGAAATATATCATATCGGGAACATTCCAATATTGGGGCATGATTATCCGATAAAAAAAACCCAAGGAGTAAATTTTCCCCAATAGAAAAGGTGTAATAGATAAAAAAACCTTCCAGGTTTTGAAAACCTGGAAGGTTTCAATATGGTTAATTTTTGCCCCTTTTCTAATATATTTTCCTATTTCCCATCAAAGACATAACCGGTACCGCGCACATTGATGATCCAATCCTCGCCACCTTCAAACTGGGTCAGCTTTCTCCGCAACCGGCTGACCAGAGGGCGCATAATTTCAGGCGCTTCCCAATCAGTGGTCTGGTAACCCTGCACCAGGAAGACCAGTTCCTTGTGCGACAGCACTCTACCTTTATTTTCCAACAATATCTGCATCAGCTTGCCCTCTGTTGGGGTTAGCTGCACCTTCTCATTCCCCGTCATCCAAATTTCGCGGCGTTCAAGGTCGATGCGCACATCGTTGCCCATTGTGTATAAATTTCGTGAAACAGGGGCTTCATCTTCCACGCCCTCTGCGTCCTTCAGCTCTTGAATAGACGCCTCCATTTGGGTCAGCAGGCGTTTCTTTCGTTCAGAATCCCTGCGTTCCGCAATCCCCTTTGAGACACTGCTGACAAGCTCTTCCGGCGAGGCAGGTTTAAGGATATAGTCATGCGCGCCCAAACGCAGCGCCTCAATTGACGATTCCAGAGAACCATGTGCAGTGAGCATGATCACTTTGCACTCAGGGGCAATTTCAACTGCTTCCTGGAGAACTTCCAATCCCCCCATTCCTTTCATCTTTAAATCCAGGAGCATCAAGTCAAAACTATCTTCTTTCAATGCCTTAATTGCTCCCGCCCCATCTGCCCGGGCTTCGACCTTAAACCCTTCTAAACGTAAAATTTCCAGCAGCGATTCGCGCATCGCCTCTTCGTCATCAACAATTAATATTCTACCTTTCATTCGCTCTCCTCCACGGGGATTACAACTCTAAAACATGCGCCTTCTGAGCGGTTGTTGATCAATTCAAGGCTGCCGCCATGGGCAGTGAGGATCCCATAGCTCACCGAAAGACCCAAACCGGTACCATCTTCGCTGGTGCTCATGAAGGGTTCAAATATGTTTGCG